>CAZBSW010000121.1:0-6298 GCA_964494835.1 uncultured Thermotogae bacterium | reverse complement strand
GTCCATGATGCGGCGATCAAAGTCGTCTCCGCCCAGTTGAGTGTCGCCGTCGGTTGCGATCACTTCGAAGACACCATCGCCGATCTCCAGGATCGAGACATCGAACGTTCCGCCACCGAGATCGTAGACGAGAATGGTGTGTTCCTCGGACTTGTCGAGGCCGTAGGCGAGCGAGGCAGCCGTCGGTTCGTTGATAATGCGCATTACTTCCAAGCCGGCGATTGTTCCCGCGTCCTTCGTCGCCTGGCGTTGCGTGTCGTTGAAATATGCGGGGACGGTGATCACGGCCTTGGTAATCTTCGTCCCGAGGTAGGCCTCGGCGTCGCTCTTCAGTTTCTGTAAGATCATCGCCGAGATCTGTTCAGGGGAATATTCGGTCTCTTTCCCGTCAAGTGAGATCTTGATGTGATGGTCGGTTCCCATCTTGCGCTTTATCGAGGCGACCGTATGCTTGGGGTTTGTGATCGCCTGCCGCTTGGCCAGGCGTCCAACTAACCGCTCGCCGGAATCGGTGAACGCGACTACTGAGGGAGTGGTTCGCTCCCCCTCTGCATTCGGAATCACTTCCGCTGCTCCCCCTTCGAGCACGGCGACACACGAGTTCGTCGTACCTAGGTCTATTCCGATTATCTTTTCTTTCATAGCTCCTCCTTTTCCTCGGTATCCATCTTCCCGTTACTTACCTTTACCTTGCACGGCCGCAGTACACGACCGTTCCTCTCATAACCCCGTTCGAACTCCTCGATGACCGTGTTCTTCTTCTCGCCGCTCTCAACGCTTAACAGCGCTTCATGTCTGGTGGGATCGAACATCGTCCCCACGGCGTCGAACGGGACTACTCCCTTTGCCTTCAGAATCTGATCGAACTGGGCAAAAATCTTCTCTATCCCGTGGACAAAGGCCGCTGAATCCGTCTCGTCTGAGTAGCTGGCAAAGGCACGTTGCAGATTGTCGTAGAGAGGGATGAAATCAAGGATCTCACGATCCGAAACCCGCTCTTCGATCTGCATCGCTTCGCGTGACACCCGTTTCTTGTAATTCTCGAACTCTGCCTGAAGTCGCTGCAGCCGTTCGATGTGCGATCGTATCTCTTCCTCCTTGGACGCCAGTTGCTCTTCAATGGGAGCGTTGCTCTGCCGATCCGTGGCAGGTGATTCTTCTCCTGTCAAATCAGCGGTCTGTTTCTCGATTTGTTCGTTCTGTTTCATTTGCTCATTCCCTTTCATGGCTCACGTGGGCAGGAACCGACGAGGATCGTCTCCAGACGGTTCGCGATGTAACTGACCGTTGACAACGCGCGCCCATAATTCATCCATATCGGTCCGATCACCCCCAACATGCCGTCATAAGGGCGGTAGCCGGAAGAAACCACGCTGAAATCCTGTAACCCGGCAAGGGGGCAATCGCCGATCGATACCAGTAATCCATCCTTGTTCTCACGTTTCTTACGCATCATCTCGATGAACGCATCCCTGTCCTGCATAGCGTGGATCAGGCCGGCGAACTGTTCCATGGCATGATCGGGGTTCAGCTCCTGCAGGTCTCCCACAAGGTTCAATATTCCCTCGAAGAAGAGTCGTTGAGGGGAGCGGCGTTTGAGCTGACGATCGAGGACGAGAAGGGCCTGCTGGACGGGGCGCTCGTGCCAGGCTTCCGGTCCATCCTGGAGAACAAGTCTGCGAACCGTATCCAAAGACACTCCGTGCAGGTCGCGGTTGATCATCGCGGTCACCCGTTCGATCTCTTCTTGAGACAGGTCGTCTTCCAAGGGGATGAGCCCATGTTCAACGATTCCGATATCGGAAACGATTACAAGCAGAGCCAGACGAGATCCCATCTTCACAAGAACCATGCGATCTAGCAGTGTCTCTTCTTGGCGGGGAGGGATGATGAATCCGGCATACCCAGTGATACTGCCGAGCAGGAAGGCAGTTTGCCGCATCGCTTCTCCTACCTCGAGACACTGAACAGAGTACGCTTCTACAACTTCCATCTGCTCCTTCTTGGTCAGCTCTGATAGATCGAGGAGCCAATCGACGAAGAAGCGGTATCCCTTCTTCGTTGGGATACGACCGGACGAGGCATACGGCTTCTCGATATAGCCGGCCTCTTCCAGGTCATTCATGTCGTTGCGTACGGTCGCCGAACTGACGCGCAGCCCATAGTCCTCAAGAATCATCCGTGAAGAGACCGGCTCGTGTTGCCTGATATACCGGTCAACGATCTCTTTTAATATCAATCTTTGTCTTGCTGGAAGGCCGCTTTCCATTCTTAGCACTCTCTTATATCGTTTGCTAAATCATAGCGCTCGGATAGTTCCTTGTCAACGTAGTACTTGACAGCAACACTCCGTATCCCTATGATGGGCTTGTCATGTCAGCGATGGAGATTGTCGCAGTTAGTTTGGCTAGCGCACCCTCTTCCCGCTGGTATTGGTTTATCGTTGGTACTTCCGTCCATCCCTAGATAGCTGGGGGGGACAGAGGTACCAGGAGGGGCTACAGGTAATGCCTGTGGTCTTTGTTTTTTGCCTGGAGGGGAATCGAGACCAAGACGTCAAACAGTAGCAGCAAGAGGGGGGAAAACCGGGCAAGAAGGATATAAGTCATTGTTGATTTCGATTGTCGGGTCGATTGTCTTATCTATCGAAGCCTTGGTCACAAATGGTGTTCCGATGAGGATTGGAATTTGCCAGATCGTTGAGCGCCTGGCGCTCGAGGCGGTGCGCCAGTGCGTGATCGAGTGGGAAAAGACGGTTACCGAGTAGCCTCCGGGAGGAGCGATGGCCCTTATTCTGATGCATGCGACTGAACAGGGATTGTTCTGCGGGATTGCGGCGCTGGAGGGTGTTCATCACCTACCGGCTTCTCGACTTCCTCGAACTGACGGTCGGTGGAACTTTCCTGACCGGCGCGGCCATCGCCTCCTCCCTCCTTGTTATCTCGTGGACTCGATCCAGTGATCGCATTGCTGAGCGCCTTTGCCGACAAGCGCCCCGATCTCCCCCTTTGTCTGGCGATCAGCCACAGGAGGAGGCTAAAGGTGGTAGAACGGGTGCGCGCTTGGCATGGGCCTTGAGCGGCGCATAGATAATTCGAATTCCCTCCTCTTGGGAGGTGAGATGCAGGCTCTCACCGTGACGATGGTGACACTTGCCGATCCGAAGAACCCTTCCTCGATGAGCACACGGGTGCTCTCGATCGGGTCAACGTGCTCAATGTATCGAGATTGATGCAGGACTATGTAATGAGTATAGGGATTGTCACGATCATGGCGACGCACAACATGGAATATGCGATCGCGCTCGGAAATCGGCTGATCATGATGAACAAAGGAGAAATCGTCCACCAATTTGCCGACGAAGAGAACGGGGCAGTTGGGGTATCTGATCTGGGAGATCTCTTCCGTAAGTGTCAAGTCTGCGATGCCGAGCTTCTATTGGAGCGAAACTAGCTGTCCCTACCGCAGCACTTCTTGTATTTCTTTCCTGAACCGCAGGGGCATGGATCGTTTCGCCCGGGGGTCGACTTCGCCCGGGCAGGCGTTTTCTTAGGACGTTCGGCTGTAGAGCTGACTGATCCTGCTCCGGCATGTACGTACTGCACTTCCCGTTGGGGGGACTGCCGCTGCCCGCTGTCTCCGGCAGCGAGCCGCGGGTTGAGAAGCGACGTGACAATCTTCTGCGCGGCGCGCGCGAGCATCTCCTGGAATAACGCGAAAGATTCGCGCTTGAACACTACCAGCGGATCGGTTCCAGCATAGGCGGTTAGCCCGATCCCCTCTTTCAGATCGTCGAGCGTATACAAGTGTGACAGCCATGTTTCGTCGATTGTAGTGAGGATCAGGTACCGGGCGATCAAGGGGAAACGCTCCCTGAGTCGTTCCTTTTGAAGGGCGAGCACACGTTTGAACAGATCGACGACGAAGTCTCCCAACTCGTCGGCATCCTTACCGGCCAATGCTCCCTCATCGATCCGGAGGTAAGCGCGCAGTGCGCGCGCCAGCCCATCCAGATTCCACTCGTCAGCGGGCCGTGTCTTGTCGACATAGTCGGCAACAAGGCGCTCGGCGACTTCGTCGAACAGATCGTAGAGATAGTCGTCCAGTTCGTCGAGCGGCATCGATTCGGCCTCGGCTGGTGGTGGTAGGAGGAAGCGATCGCGCAGTGAGTAAATCGCGTCTCGCTGCTTGGCGAGGACGAGGTCGTACTCCAACAGGTGCTTGCGGATCTCGAAGTTGCGTCCTTCCACGCGTTTCTGAGCACGACGGATCGCGCGCGACAGCATTTCGTGCTCGATTGCCTGCCCCTCTTGCATGCCGAGCCTGTCCATCACCGAGGCGATCCGGTCTCCCCCGAAGATGCGAAGCAGATCATCTTCCAGTGATAGGTAAAACTGTGAAGACCCCGGGTCTCCCTGCCTGCCGGCACGTCCGAGAAGCTGATTGTCGATGCGGCGCGACTCGTGCCGCTGGCATCCGAGCACATGTAGTCCGCCTAGTTCGGACACGCGCTCCCCGAGCTTGATATCGGTACCGCGACCGGCCATGTTCGTCGCCACGGTGATCGCCTTCTTCAAGCCGGCGTCCTTGACGATCTCCGCCTCTTTCTCATGGTACTTTGCGTTGAGGACGGTGTGAGGGAGCCCGCGTTTCTTCAACATCGAGGACAGCCGTTCCGATTTCTCAATCGAGTCGGTCCCCACCAGCACCGGCCGCCCGTGATTGTGCTGCTCTTCGATTTCATCGGCGATCGCCTGGAACTTCGCCTTTTCGGTGCGGAATATCACATCCGGTTCGGCGGCGCGAATCAACGGACGGTTCGTGGGGATGACGAGGACAGGCAGGGCGTAAATCTGTTTGAATTCCTCCTCTTCCGTTTTTGCCGTACCCGTCATGCCGCAGATCCCTTTGTACAACCGGAAATAGTGTTGCAACGTGATCGTTGCTAGCGTCTGCGTCTCTCGCTGCACCATCATCCCCTCTTTCGCCTCCAGCGCCTGATGCAGGCCGTCCGAATAGCGTCGATCGGGCATCAATCGACCGGTGAATGTGTCGACGATCATCACCCGGCCGTCCTTGACGATGTAGTCGCTCTCCTTCTTGAACAGGTGCAGCGCGCGCAGTGCGGTCTCCAGGTGATGAAGCGCGTCGGTATTCTCCGGTGCGTACAGGTTGTCAAGTGACAGTGCCTGTTCTCCTTTATGAATCCCGGCATCGGTGAGGGTGAGCCGTTTCGTCTCTTCATCAATCTCGAAGTCCGCGTCCCGTTTGAAACGGCGCGCGATCGTGGCGAACTTGCGGTAACGATCGATCGACTCGGCGGTCGATCCGGAGATGATTAGCGGCGTGCGTGCTTCGTCGATGAGGATGTTGTCGATCTCGTCGATGATCGCATAGTCAAGCGGCCCCTGTACCTTCTGCGCGACTGTAAGAACCATGTTGTCACGCAGGTAGTCGAATCCGAACTGATTATTGGTGCCGTAAGTGATTTTCGCTTCGTAAGCCGTCTGCCGCGCCTGGGGCTCTATCCCTTCTTGTAACAGGCCGACCGACAATCCGAGGAATTCATAGATCGGCGACATCCACTTGCAATCACGATCAGCAAGATAGTCATTCACCGTCACCACGTGTGCCTTTCCCACCAAGGCGTTTAGATAGGCGGGCAAGGTGGCGACGAGCGTCTTCCCCTCGCCCGTCTGCATCTCTGCGATCTTGCGGTCGTCCAGGGCAAGCGCCCCGATGATCTGGACGTCGAACGGCCTCATCCCGACCGTCCGCACCGCGGTCTCGCGTACAACGGCGAATGCTTCGTCTCGTATTTCCTCACGCGATTCGCCGTCTGCCAAGCGGCGGCGGAACAACTCCGTTTTGGCTGCGAGGTCGGCGTCTGACAGCTTCTGCATCGCCGGTTCGAAGTCGTTCACCGCTTCCAGATGGTGCGTATAACGCTTTAGCTGCTGGGCGTTCGTTTGCCCGAACAGGAAATCCAAACCCTTCTTGATACTATCGATGGCCATAACGGGCTTTTAGTATAGGAACGGGAGGGCGCCCGTTCAAGGAGACGTCGTCGCTGGAAGGCTGCTGAGTGCGTCTACTACCGCCTGTTTCTCCTGCGAGAGTGAGTTGATCTGAGCACGCAGGCGGCCGTACTCAGCGGTCGTCATATCGGTCGATGATGAAAGTCTCTTGTTCGCCTTATCCAGCGCGGTCTCGATGAGGGCGAGCGCTTGTTGATAGTACTTGCGGGCGGTCACCGGCATTCCTTTGCCGCGATATAGATCGGCGAGCGACATATATG
>CAZBSW010000120.1:0-6319 GCA_964494835.1 uncultured Thermotogae bacterium | reverse complement strand
GAGCATGGGGTCTAACAAAGTTGTCTGGTCACCGGGAAGGACGATCTGCTGCGGATTTACGATGGTTCGGATTGCGCCAGCATTGTCTCTGATTGTCACCGCGTCCGTTCCGGCAACAAGCAGAACACCGCGATACACGCCGTCAGCGGTCACAATCTCAACCTGCTTCCCTATCGAGGCACTGCCGATCGACTCGGCGGAAGTGTAGTGAAACGACTGTGAGAGCACAGTCCCATCCGTGGTGAGGAGGACGGACTCCGGCATCAATCCCGTAGGAACCGGGAGGGCAACGTCGCTTATCCCATCAGTAAGTGAGAGGGTAACCGAGTTCACCACACACGCGATTCCCTGCGAATAGACCGTCACCACTGGCGCCGTCTGCACCGGCGCCGCCAGAGCAGCGGCCGCTGGCACGATCATCACCAGCACCTGTGCTGCGACAAGCAACAAACGGACAATCGTGATGTTCTTGTTGTACATGGCGTCCCTCCTTTCGCTCCCGCGATGATAGCATAGGGAGGCGCAAGTTGTAAAGCTAACCGGCTTATCGACCGATCTTCCCTCATCGGAGGCTTCGCGAAAGAGCCTGTAGGGCTTTGTGATCGATGAGACCGCAAGCTACAATCGCTACTCGATTCAAAGGAGACAATGAATGCAAAGGCTGTTTCTCGCACTAATCATACTCACTCTGCCGTTTTCTCTATTTGCGTCACAAGCAGACGCCGACCAGGGGCGCCTAGATCCTTCGTTGCGAGCGATCCTGGCGCAGGCTGCCAAGGGACAAAGCTTGGCATCTTACGCATCGAAGATGGCGGTCTTCGATAATAACGGATTGATCATTGTCCCCCCCACTATCTCAGGGCGGAATGCGGACCGGCTGGGGGTGTTGGTCAAAGTGACCAATCCTTTCTGGGGGACGAGCTTCCTCGGCATTCCGGTGACGATGAGCACGGGGACGATCCTGGGAATGCGGGTCAGCCTGCTCGATCTGTTGACGCTTGTCGCTTCTCCCGACGTAATCTATATCGAGCCGGACTGGAAGACCGAACCGAAACTCGACAAGAGTGTGCCCGCAATCGGGGCGGACGTGGTACACGCACCTCCTACATCCGATACCGGTGAAAACGTGATCATCGGTGCGGTCGATACGGGGATAGATTATGAGCATCTTGATTTCCGCTACGATTCCGACGGTGACGGGTTCGAAGAATCGTCGCGCATCATGTCGATATGGGATCAGACAAGCGGCCTGTTCGGCGCCTACTACAGCAACGGGCAGATAGAGAGCGACATAGCTAACGGTTTCGGCCCCAGCGAGGGGATTGTTCGTGAGGGGGACACCGAGGGGCATGGTACGCATGTGATGGGGATCGCGGCCGGGGATGGATCCTCATCTGATGCGGGCATGGTCGGCGTTGCCCCCGGGGCAGAGATCATCGCAGTGAAGACGTCGTTCTACACCTCGGATATCCTCTCCGGCGTGAGCTACGTATTCGATCAAGCGGAACAGGCGGGATTGCCGGCGGTGGTCAACCTGAGCCTGGGTGGACACGAAGGACCACACGACGGTACGAGCTTGTTTGAGCAAGGGCTGGATGAACTCCTCGATCGCCCCGGACGGGCGATTGTGGTGTCGGCCGGGAACGAGGGCGACGTGCCGTTGCACGTGTCGCGCACCCTCGCTGGGAATTCGGCTACCTTCTCCGTCGACCCCAAATCGGATTCGCTCGAACTCTGCCTGTGGTATCCGGGCCAATCTTCGTTCACCATCGTAGTCACTCCCCCGGCCGGATCCCCACTCACCGTGACAACTGGTATGGCCGGAAACAGCACGAGCGTCAGTGGAACGGTCACCGTGGACAACGCATCTTCCGGTGTGAACCCAGAGAACAACGACAACGAGGCTCTAATCACGCTGAGCCAACTCACTACCGCCGCGTTGTGGAACATCACGGTGACTGACGCCGGCGGGGGAGGCCGGTTCGATGGATGGATAACTTCAAATGACGGAACGATCGGCGGCGGTGACTCGTCATCGACGATCGACGAACCGGGTAATGCGAAGGACGTAATCACCGTTGGGGCATTCAACACCAAGGCACAATGGCCGTCACTCGCCGGCGAACAGGATTTCTCCTCGAGCTCCCCGGTCGGTAGCCTGTCGTATTTCTCCAGTATCGGACCAACGCGTGACGGCCGACAGAAGCCGGAACTGACGGCTCCCGGGGCATGGATCTGTTCAGCTCGCTCGTCATCGAGTGCGACCGCCGCCTATCTGATCAACCCTGACTTGGTGCACACGATGAACCTGGGGACAAGTATGTCCGCTCCGCATGTGACCGGCGTGGTCGCTCTGATGCTCTCGCTCGACTCACAACTGACCCCAAGCGAGATCAAGAACATTCTGACCGAGACAGCAACACAGGACTCGTTCACCGGCACCGTGCCAAATGAAAGCTGGGGATGGGGAAAGGTGAACGCAAGTGATGCCGTCGCCGCTCTCAATAGCTCGTCCGAGCAGGGGTCGACTGAGGAAGTAACGGTGACCCTGGCCGCAAATCCGGTCGCTTCCACGGCTACATTTGTTTACAGCCTCCCATCCGGCACAACAGAGGCGCGGCTGCACGTGATCGACATTAGCGGGAGATCGGTACTTGATACCCTGTTGAGCGTCGGTGGGACACAATACACCTGGGACTTGATCGATAGTAGCGGCCGACCATTGGCCAATGGTCTCTATCTGTTCACAATCGTCACCGACAAAGGGAATTCATCGGTGGGAAGGCTGGTGATCTCGCGATGAAACGGATGACTGTCGCCATCTCGCTCACCTTGGTACTTGTCGCGCTCCCGCTCGCCGCAGCCGAATATGGAAGTGTCGCCGCGATCTTCGACCTTTCTCCTTCCGCGCGCGTATCCGGGATGGGAGGGGCGTTCCTCGCTCTCGCTGACGACGCAAGCACTGCATTCTACAACCCGGCCGGACTCGCGTGGATCTCAGGTATCACTGTCTCATCCCTGTTTGCCCGACAATTCGGTACGTTTGACTATGCATCACTTCAGCTCGCGCTCCCCTATTTGGGAGCGACGTTCTTCTACCTTGATTCCGGTCTGATCGACGGTGACGCCGGTACGTTCCGATATACGAGCGAGGGTGGTGTCATTTCCTCGGGGATCGGGATCGGTCCGGTTGCAATCGGGGGACGGTTCAAAGTGTATCGCCAAACAGATCCAGATAGTGGCATAGGTTGGGCATTCGACCCGGCAATTCTGGTAGTGACTGATGTTGTGCGCGCGGCCTTCCTCCTGGAGAACGCATTCTCACAGCCGGTTGAGTTCGCCAGTCATAGTGAACAATGGGCACCCCGGACGCGCATCGGCATTGCCTTCACTCTCTCACCAACCACAGGGGTGGGGGCGAACGCCGTTGTGGAGGCAGCCGGCCTTTTCTCCTCCTCTCCACAACTGACCGTTGGATTGGAGGCCCATGTCAACGGCATGGCTGCGCGGATCGGATACGACGGAGATGGGATGACATTCGGCTTGTCGGCGCTCTTCTCGATCTTTGAGATCGATTGGGCATACATAACGAGAACCGCATTCCCCGACACCAATCGCATCTCACTTTCCTTCCATTTCTAGGCAAGGAGGCTATGTGGACCACGCAGCACGAAAACTCATTCGTGGAAAGACCTACTGGTTGTTGATTGCAGTCGCCCTCATCTCCGTACCCCTGTTCGCCGTGACTGAGAAGACGGACAACTTCGACCTCACGCTGACCGGCAGCAAGACATGGACCCTGAGCTATGGGATCGGAGATGCCCAGGGGCTGGCGTTGGCAGGTATGAGTGCGTATCAGCTAACGCTCGATCAATCGCTCGCAGTCGATATCAAGGGTGAGGCACTGTCGGTGTTGACGATCAACGCTCATTTCAACGATCAGGAACCGGCGAGTATGCAGACACTCACCATCAACCTCGACGCCGGCAACCTTAAAGGCGTACTAGGCGATTTCTCCTTGACCAGCAAGCAGGCGTTCGCCGTCTACAACAAGAAGTTGAAGGGAATCCGCCTTGACTACACGCTGGGGGGCGCTACTTTGACCGGTGTTCTCTCCCAAGTGGAAGGGATCTCCGAGTCGCAGACATTCACCGGCAACACCGCACAGGGTGAGGTCTTGTTCTCCGCACACGAAACGGATACACCGTGGATTCCTCGTTCGTATCAAAAGAACATCGCAGGTCTGTACGCGTACCCCCTCTCTTCACCATTCATCACGGACTTCTCTCTAGTCAATCTGGCGTTTGTAACGACAGCCGCATTGCAAACACTTCTAACGAATTACGGTTTGGGGTATCTCTACGATGATATCGCTGCTTCCCCGACGACCGTGATCGCCGCAAGCAGCTTTGTCGTTGTCACTGATGACACCGGCACCGATAACCTCATACTGAAGACCGAACCGAACGTCCTGCTGCGTAAACGCCTGCAGTCCGCCATCATTACCTACAACAGCGAGCATACCCTGTCAGATAGCGACGACTACAAAACGTATCCGTTCAGTACAGGAAGCGAGTACGAACTGACATTCCTCTCCGCGCTCTCTAAGTACGTGAATCTGAAGGTGGACGAGGATGCCTATCCCATCTCCGACGCAGTCAGACACCGTTTCTACTACTTAGGGCAGACGGACATCACGGAAGACTCGATCTCGGTAGAGCTGAGCCTCGACGGCGAGACGTTCTTGGACATCTCCGATCCGGCGTTTTCCGGTTACAAGGTAACAAGCTATGAGAGCGCGGGGATCATTGAGTTCGACTTCCCCGCACAGTTCTTCACCAACACAGACAGTGCGGTAAAGGTATCGTTCGACTACAACATCTCCGGCAACGTATTCTCTCTGGGGCTATCGATCGTCCCGGGAAGCGAACGGGTATACCTGAATGATAAGCTCCTCGTACGCGATACTGACTATTCGATCGACTACGATGTCGGCCTCCTTGTCCTGTTCACCAAGGTGGGGGATGATGACACGGTCCGCATCGACTACGAACGCTCGCGTGGCGGTCTTGGGAGTTCGACTGAATATGCGCGCTACTTCTACGGGGCGATCCTCGACCTCCCTGTTTCCTCGGTGTGCGATATCGAATTCAGCCTACTGCAGGCAGCGGACAGCAAGATCTCGAGCGTCGATTCGGACACGGCGCACACAATGCCGAATACGCACACCGTTACCGGAATGGTTGGATCGATCGATCTAGAAGGATTCGATGCCCAGTTTACACTCGGCTACAACAATGACGTATTCCCGTTGGACAACAACGAGCGCATCAACCGGCCGAACCAGATTACGTCAATGCTCATCGTGGGGGACTATACCCTAATCGCAAGCCTAAACGGACTAAGCCTCCTGTACGATGGGGAATGGACGGCGTACACAGCGGCCAGCGGCCTATCCAGTAGCAGGATCTATGCCATGGCGAGCGATGGCGACCACGTTTACTTCGCTACGTCATCCGGATTGACCGTACTCACACTTACCGGCACGGCCCCATTCGATCAGGTAGAGAACTGGGCACGCTACTACACCGATGATGGACTTCCCAATGCAGCTATCCATTCTATCCTCATAAGCGATGACACCCTCTACCTAGGTACAGAGGATGGACTCGCCGTTGTTCCAGTCGACTCACTCAGCGATCCCGATAGTTGGAGTTCACACCAAACCGATTCGTTCGGCACGATCTACTCCCTCGCTACGGACAACACCTCGGTTTATGTGGGGACGGATCAAGGCATGTACACGTTCAGCGCTGCAGAAGCGACGTTCACGCCAGTGCCGAACACGCACGGACAGCGGATAAACTCCATTCTTGAAGATGAAGGAATACTATACATCGCCTCCGACCTCGGACTCCACACTGTACAAAACGGTACGGGAACCGGTTGGTTGCACTACGGTGAACCGGTGTACACGGTGGCGCTGAGGGATGGCAAGATCTATTACGGCACAGACCACGGCCTGTACGTAGGCGCCGGCAATTCGCCGCTCTTCTCGGAGCGACGGATTACGAGTCTGATCGCCGACAGTACTGGGACGTTGTGGGTGGGGAGTCGCGCCGACACCGATTATCTAATGATGGTGTGGAAGATCGATGATACAACCAAATCGTTCGCGAACTCCACGTTCCTGCTCGACGGTCGCGACACCGGTCGATTCAGCGATATCTCCGCCGCCGACCACACCGACCGTGGCTTTCTCGCTCAGGCGAGCTTTCAGCAGACTGCCGGCGACTACTCGCTATCGGGCAGTTTCATG
>CAZBSW010000119.1:0-6319 GCA_964494835.1 uncultured Thermotogae bacterium | reverse complement strand
GGATTTACGCCGGTTTGAAAAGTCGCCCAGGCCGGACCGGTGAGCGGCGGAATGGTGCTTTGCAGCTTCCCTGACGCACCTTGCGCGATTGCTCGCTGCAGATGCGGAAGTTCGCCATTCTTCATCCACCCTTCGATGAGGGGAAACCCCACTCCGTCGAGCCCGATCACCAGTACCTTACGCGGCATCACAGAACCTCGTTATAGGCGGCGATGAGATCCCGGCCAGCCACATCCAAGGAATGTCTCTCTAACAACCCATTCTTGGACAGAAGCGGCGACCGTGCACCGATCAAGGAAGAGATAGCGGACACAAACTGATCGATGTTGTCACCCATCAAACAGTTCCTTCCCTCATGCAACCATCCCTGGTAAACGGGAAGGCGCCGCACGACGAGAGGAAGGCCGACCGCCGCCGCCTCCAGGATCACCAAGCCGAGAGATTCGGCGTGGGAGGGATGAAAGAAGATATCGCAGCCACAATAGGCACGTTCGATATGCGGTTCGAATCCGAGTAGGTGGGCGTTTTGGGGACAGTTCCGCAGGGCCTTGTTAAAACGTGGACTGTAGAAAAGAAGAGGACTTACACGCGGTCCGATCCACAGAAAGTCCACTTCCGGAAGCCGACGTGCCACCTCCAAGAACGTCTCTACACCCTTCCTTGGAATGACCTGCCCTACGGCGAGGACGGTCGGGCGATGAAGATCGTGTCTACCTCGGAATTCAGCACGCGCTTGCTCGGCAAAAGAGAAGCGGGCACAATCGATCCCTCCTGAAAAGGCATGAACCGGTTTTCCATCGACCAGCGGTAAGATATGGGCCGCTGCTGCTTCAGTCGGCGTAATCAGTAGATCGACGTGACGAATGAACCAGTGTAGATAAGCGCGGTAGATCGGGGTAAGCGCACTTGAGAAGGTAAATGCTCCCTCAATCAGATCAGGCGTTGTGTGCACTGTCAATGCGACCGGACGCCCCTGCCGACGCGCGCGCCAGGCATGATAAAAGGACAAAGGGCCGACCCATTGAAGGTGAAGCAAATCGTAGTTATCGGTCGGGTCACTGGTTACCTCGACCCCTTGTTTCTTCAACGCCTGTACGGTGTTACGCGCAGCAACACCGATCCCCGATTGTTCGACCAGACCACGTACCTCTAGATATGAACAGACTCTTATCGCTATCGCTCCTTGCCTAAAGACTGGGCGGGAAGACTACCGAATTGTATCTCATCTTTCAACGACGATCCCACAGACATGAGCTCCGCGGCGAGTGAATACGGACAGACGGTTGTTTGCCCCTCCTGTCAGAGGAGGAACTTCCTACCACAGACACCCGACCTTCAACGATAAGGTGCTAGATATCAGCCATTGTCGCTTGATTTGCAGGCCCGTTTATTATAGACGTATGTTGTAGATATACGGTAAATGTGGAAAGAGAGAGGATCCAGTAAGGTCGACGAGAGTACCTGAGGAGGTGCGATGAATAAGCGAATAGGATTATTGTTGGTAGCAGTGGTCCTGATCGGGATCTTGATCTCTGGATGCGACACATTCCTTGCCCCCAAGGATGTGCTGACGCCAAAGTCTGTTAAGAATGCTGAGCATGATTATTTGGTGGTGTTTGGTGGAAACGCCCTTCCCCAAGATCTCTCCCAACTCGTAGCCACAATAGGGGGAACGATCAAGACGCGCTTCGACAATGTGGGAACCGTTCTTGTCACCACACAGGTAGCTTCCTTCGCCTCGGATATGAAAACAATTCCTGGCGTCATGTACGTAATTCCGGATGCCAGGTTGAGCTGGATCCCCAACGACAACTATACAAAGACCTTGGCCGTGTCCAAGCGGCAGGTGAAGAAGCACGCCTCCATTGCAAACGCCGCAGGAGACGACCCATTCCTCGGAACATATCAATGGAACATGCAGGCGATCGACGCCACCGGCGCGTGGGATGCCGGATATACCGGGGCCGGTGTGCGGGTAGCCGTCCTCGATACTGGAATCGATACCACACATCCCGATCTCAAGCCGAATCTGAATATCGCTCTCAGCACATCATTCGTTCCGGATGAACCCTACATCGACGACGAAGACGGCCATGGAACGCATGTCTCTGGAATCATCGCCGCCGCCCGCAATGGCTATGGCGCAGTCGGCGTGGCACCGAACGCTGAGCTGGTCACAATAAAGGTTCTCGATCGCACCGGCAGCGGAGACTTCAGCTGGGTGATCTCCGGGCTCCTGTACGCCAACGCTGTGGGGGCAGACATAGCGAACATGAGTCTGGGAGCATATCTCCCGCGCAGCGGCTTTGAGGCCGAGGATGGCACGTGGATCGGTGCAGACGAGATCGCCGGACTTGTCAACCTGCTGACGCGCGTAATCAATTACGTTACAAGCAACGGGACGCTTGTCATTGTCGCTGCAGGGAACGACGCGGCCAACCTTACAGGAGACGCAAGCTGGATCAGCATCCCAGCAGAATGTGGTGCGGCACTCTCCATCTCCGCCACCGGGCCGTTGGGATGGTGGTCCGATCATTCTGTAAGCCTCGATACGCCTGCCTCGATCTACACTGATTACGGAACCGGTGTCGATTATTCCGCACCAGGTGGAAACGTAGATCCCATCCTATACGCGCAGGACAATGACTGGTGGTACGACCTCGTGTTCAGCACGTATCCGGGTGGCTGGGCGTGGATGGCCGGAACAAGCCAGGCATGCCCTCACGTTGCAGGGGTAGCCGCTCTGGTGCTGCAGGCGCATCCAGGAGCATCACCCGCGCAAGTGGAGAGCATTATTGCCCAGAGTGCGGACGACTTAGGGAAACCGGGCCGTGACGAATGGTACGGACGCGGACGTGTGAACGCCGCTCGCGCTGTTCGGTAGGCTGGAGATGCATATGAACAGCCGGGAGGACAACATTCCTGTCGGCTGTTCTTATCCGTCGCCCAAAGAGCGTCGGTGGTGCTTGCCTCTGGGTGGAGCGCTCATGCCGGCTTTCCGAACGCATTAACACGCAAAGCAACGGGCACGTGGAGACATTGAGGTAAGCGGTGGTTCTTGCCACATGGAACTGATCAAGTCTGAGTCACGCCGACAAAGCGCGCGCTTTCCGTCATCGATCTGGATCGGTCGCCGTATTATTTGGTGTCTGTAACCTCTACCAGTATTGCAAGGAGGTAATGTGGAGCACCCAGCACTCGTTGTCATGGCGGCCGGGATTGGCAGCCGTTACGGCGGCCTCAAGCAAATCGAGCCGATCGGTCCCCGCGGAGAGATCATAATCGACTATTCCGTCTACGACGCACTTGCAGTAGGCTTCGAACGTGTCGTCTTCATCGTGCGAGAGGAGATTAGGGACGAGTTCTACAAACGAATCGGCGAGAAGATCGATAGACTGTGTGATGTCGAATATGTCGTACAGCGGCCCGACGACATCCCTCCCGGATTCACCCTTCCGCCAGAAAGGAAGAAGCCTTGGGGTACGGCTCACGCCGTTCTCGCTTGCCGCCATGTCCTCGATGCTCCGTTTGCGGTGATAAACGCTGATGACTTCTACGGGCGGGCGGCGTATCAGCCACTGTATGATTACCTCATTGGCGCGCAACACCGCGGCGGAAAACCCAACTACTGCATGGTCGGCTACCGGCTTTCGAATACGCTAACCGAGCACGGGCACGTCGCCCGCGGTGTGTGCACAGTCAGCGATGATGAATACCTCGTCGAAATACACGAGAGGAAGAAAATTCGAAACTTTGGCAACACGCCCAGATTCACCGAGGACGGCGAGCATTGGATCGATCTTCCACCAGACAGCACGGTGTCGATGAACATGTGGGGGTTCACTCCCAGTCTTCTTCCCGAACTCGAGAGGCGTTTCGCCCGCTTTCTGCAGACAATGGCCACACCCGAGACGGATGAGTATCTCCTTCCCGATCTTGTCGGAGAGCTGGTGGCGGAGGACAAAGCGCTAATCAGAGTCCTAACCACGAACGCGCGATGGTTTGGCGTTACCTATCGTGAGGATAAGACAATGGTGAGACAGGCTATACAAGACTTAGTGCAACGGGGCGTCTACCCGGATAATCTTTGGGGGCGCGTCGCTCCCGGTGACCAGGCCTCTCACACGTAGTGATCCAGTCCCTGCCTGAGGAGCCTGAGGAAGTCTTCCTCAACCATTCCAATGGAGTCGGGATTTGTTGGATGCGACGTGGGATGCTCAGTGCACGGGGATCAAATCCCTCCCGTGCCTTGAATACGCGCCTACGTGCCGACACCTCAGCCCCGAGATGCTGAAACCACTTGTTCATCGAATTCTATCACGATCGCGACAAGCCCCTCGTCACCATCTGCAGCGTGTACGAACCACAGGAAATGGCACATCGATAGCCGAGTCCCTTCTTCCCATGTTCCTTCCCGACAGCAGCATAGCCTAAAGTCACGGCGATGGGAGAACAAGAGCACGTCATCGCTCTCTAGTGTGGGTAAATTTGGTGTAGCTAACTTGACATGATAGGAAGTGATCCCGTAAAGTGATCGTCCGGTCGCAATGAATGGCGGACGTATGGATGCGGATAGGCTATTGACGCTAATCGCTCACAAAGGCTGGACTGAAGAACGGGCACAGCAATTCGAAGACGAATACGGTGCCGCGATCAGGCGTGCTCTCATCCTTTACCTGTGGCGCATTGGCATAATTGCCCATCGCTTCTCGGAAGAAAAGGCGGCAAGTCTGCTCTCCACCAGCAAGCTCGAACTTTACGAAAATACTCTTTCCGATCTTTGGATTGAATTGATAAACGGTCTTGTAAAGAAGTACGTGGCCGCGAGCAGAACGGGAGCAATCAGGCGACCGTTTCTTGCCTACCTCGCAGGAACAATCAAGAAACTTCTCCTCAAGAACGCACAACGCGCCGGCCTGATTCCTCGGCAGAGTGAGGCTGCGATGCTGAAAGCACTTGCATCGGTGCAAAAGGAGAAGACCCGGCGGGAGCGTATCGCCCACATCAAGTTCTACTTTGAGTCGACCGTACAAGATACGTTTCTTTCCGATTGCCCCGACGACCGGTTTGAAGAGGTATACAAACACCTGTCCAATCTGACCTCATACTTCTTCGAGCAGTATCTAGTAAGCACCTGCCGTTCTAGAGAAACCCGCCCAAGCAAACGGATCGCCAAGCGAGCATCAGCGTTCATCCGCGGAGATTATGGACCGGGGCTCAACTACATTGGAGACGTTACACCCTATTGCGCTGAGATCGGCGTGACGCAGTGTTTTCCCCCACCGAATGTATCCATGGATGATTTCATATCAGGACTGGCGTTCAAGAGAGCAGGTGTCCAACAATGAATCTGGAAGAGCAGTGTCGTGAGTCGCGGCTTGTCTTCTGGGAGCGCATCTTGCGAGGAATCCTTGTTGATCCATTGGAGATCGATCGTGAAATTCTCTCCCTGGTCACCGACTCGTCTCCACGGGAGAAGATGTCGTTTATTCTCCTCCGTGCCGCGGCAACGCTAGCCGGGTCGGGGACACCTGCAATGACTAGGACAATCAGGATCGCTATTATCTACTGGTTCAGCAATACAAGTTCTTCCCCCACCATCGCACTGGATCGCGAACTGGATCCATCGTCTCTCACCCTAAGGGATGTCATCGGCCTGGGTTTTTCCTGGCGAGAGGCGGCGCTTGTGTTTGGCGCGAATCCGCGGGACTATTCTGCGTACCAGCGGCTCATACGGGCGCTGCGAAGGGAGTGCATGAAACAATGGGAAAGAATCTTCGGGGAATCCATGGAAAGGACAATTGCGGAGGTCCGAGTTGAGTGAACAAACACGTAACGACACGTTCGAAAAACTGCTGCTGAAAGCCATCGCCCGTGACACCTCTCCTCTCCATGCAAGATGTCACAGTAACATGGACATTTTCATACTTTCACTCGCCGGGGAGCTCGCGCCACCCCAAGAAGAACGCCTGCGTGCACACCTCCTCGTCTGTCCTCGGTGCGCAAACCAATATGAATCGCTCAAAACCCGTTTGCGCCGAGAAGAAGAAGCGCTCGCACAATCTGCTCATGATTCGTCTCTGGTTTCTCACACGAAGAGACATACAAGGCAACGTGTGGGAAGACGGTGGGCTACGTTCGCGTGGTTTGCCGCTCAGTCCAGCCTCGCTCGCATCACTATCGGAGGTGGGGTTGTATCCATAGTCACCTGCCTGTTGGTGATCTCTTTTCTGGCCCTTCACAGGATGCCTGTGCACGGAGCGTTCAATTCCAGCGAAACCATGGCTGCAAGAAGTGCCCATTTAGCTGTACCTAGCGT
>CAZBSW010000118.1:0-6329 GCA_964494835.1 uncultured Thermotogae bacterium | reverse complement strand
ATCGCCGTTCGATATCCCCCCCTCCAGGCCACCTGCTCGGTGAGTAACGCGCGTTACATTACCCGCTTCGTCGAGACGAAACGCATCATGAACTTGCGTGCCGACGAGGGTGGCATTTTCCCATGCGGGCCCGATCTCAACCCCCTTGACTCCCGGAATTGAGACGAGCGCTGCCGCCAGTTGGGCGTCGAGCCGCCGGTCCCAGTGGACATGGCTTCCGAGTCCTATCGGCACGTGCATTGCGACTACGACGAAAACGCCGCCCAGAGAATCTCCGGCAGCACGTGCCGCGTCGATCGCGGCAACCATCTTCCTATCCGCATCAGTGTCAGGGCAGCGTACGGGGCTTGCGTCGGCACGGGCGAACAACTTCTCCCACGGCACATCGGCAATCTTGGCCCGCACCTCGCCGATGCTACAGACCAGGCTGCCGACGGCGACGCCGAACTCGCGAAGTAGGAGTTTGGCCAATGCACCCACCGCCACGCGTGCCGCGGTCTCGCGGGCGCTCGCCCGCTCGAGGATCGGACGAACTTCGTCAAGGGAATACTTCATCATCCCGGCGTAATCAGCATGGCCGGGGCGGGGGACCGTGAGTGGCGGAAGCCCCGCTGCCCAGCGTTGTTCCCAGTTAGTCCAGTCCCGGTTTTCGATCCGCATGACCACTGGGGCACCGGTTGTCTGTCCTCCAAGAATGCCGCCCAGGATCTCGACCCGATCAACCTCTAACGCCATCCTTCCGCCCCGGCCGTGGCCCAACTGACGCCGAGCAAGCTCGGTATCCACCGCCGCCCGGTCGACGGAAATGCCGGCCGGCAGGCCGTCCACGATTGCTGTGATGCATGGGCCGTGCGATTCGCCGCCGGTCAGGAAGCGCATGACGATCGCCCCCCTAGGCATTGGCGACAGGCGGAGCGCAAGGTGGCGAGCGGCGCCGCCTTCCCTGTCCACAAGGTGAACGCGAGCGCTCCCTGTGCCACGAGCATCTCCAGTCCACTGACGGTGCGGGCTCCCACTGCCGCCGCTTGCAGCAAGAGACGGGTTGGGTCCGGGTTGTAGACGAGGTCTAAAACAACCATGTTCCGGGGGAAGACGGCCTTGTCCGGCCATATTGAGTTGTCGACGTCCGGCCACATTCCAACCGGTGTGGCGTGAACAAGGAGACTGGCGCGGCTAGTAGTCTTCACCAGTTCCTCCTCGCATAGTAGCGACGGGATGACCCGTCCCTCGTATTCGGCAAAATCCGCGGCTACGGAGAGCGCTCGATCCTTGTTGCGGTTGAACAGAACTATTTCCGCTGCGCCCATCGCGAGCAACCCGGCAACGGCCGCGCGACCGCCGCCGCCGGCACCGACGACGACGGCTCGCTCACCATCGATTTGGAGCTCCACATTCTGTAACGCGGCGATGAAACCAGCGACATCGGTGTTATGGCCTTCGACCGTTGTTTGTCCCGCACGAGTCCGGTGGATGATGAGCGTGTTCACCGCCCCGATCCTCATTGCGTCTTCGGCGACGACATCAAGGTGGGACATTACCGCCTCCTTATGTGGTACGGTCACATTTGCACCGCGGAACCCGAGTGCCGCCAAACCGCGGACGGCTTCGTCGAGCCGGTTTGGGGCGACGGGGAGCGGGATGTAGCACCAGTTTAATCCCAGCTCGTCGAACGCAGCATTATGCATCGCTGGCGACAGACTGTGCGCGACAGCGCCTCCGATCAAGCCGACGAGTTTCGTCGATCCGTCAATCATCGTTCACCCCCAGCATTTGCATCTGCTCAAAGAAATTGGGGTACGAGTCCGCGGCGCACTCCGCATTCTCAATCGTTACCGGCCCATCGGCGATGAGCCCGGCTATGGAGAGTGCCATTGCAAGGCGGTGATCGCCGTGGCTATCGACAACACCGGTGTGCAGCTTCGTCGGACCACAGACAGTGAATCCGTCCGGCCTGGTCTCGATTCTTGCCCCTAGTGTGCGCAGCTCGCTCGCCAAGGCCCCGATCCGATCGGATTCTTTGACCCGCAGTTCGCGGGCGTCTCGCACCACGGTCTCTCCCAGCGCCTGGGTCGCGGCCACCGCGAGAATAGGAAACTCGTCGATCATGCGTACCACCGTTTCACCGCCGACCGTCGCCGCGCGAAGTCCTGCGCTTCGTACGAGAAGATCGGCAACTGGTTCACCTCCCTCGATGCGTTCGTTCTGCTGTTGGATGTCGGCTCCCATCCCATCGAGGACATCGAGAAGCCCTGTCCGGGTCGGGTTGACGCCGACACCAACCAGGACGATCTGCGACTCGGCGATGAGCGTCGCCGCCACGAGCGGAAACGCGGCTGACGAGATATCGGATGGAATGCGGGTGGCGAGTGGCGCCAGCCGCTGCGTTGGGCGAACGGTGATGTCAAGGCCGTCAATGCCGATATCAGCGCCCATTGCCGAAAGCAGTCGTTCGGTGTGGTCACGAGCCGGCCCCGGCTGACGCACTGTTGTGGGCCCGTCGGCGGAGAGGCCGGCGAGCAAGAGCGCGCTCTTCACCTGCGCACTCGCCACCGGCAGGTGATAATCTATGCCGTGCAGCTGGCGGTTGCGGACCGTCAACGGGGCATGACCGTCGGTGTCCCTAATCTCAGCCCCCATGCGTCGGAGTGGTTCGATCACGCGTTGCATCGGGCGGCGGAGCAGTTGTTCATCACCGGTGAGGACGGTGCTGAATGATTGGCCGGCAAGGATTCCGGCAAGGAGCCGCATTGTCGTCCCCGATCGAACGCAATCGAGCGCGCGTGCCGGCGCCGCGAAGCCGTGGATGCCGCTGCCATCGACAGTCGCCTTCCCCGCAGTGATGTCGATGTTGCTTCCAAGAGCGCGAAGGCACCCGATTGTGGCACTGACGTCGCCGGTGAAAAGCGCCTCATCGATCCGGCTCTCTCCCTCGGCCAAGGCGGCGAATAGGAAGGCACGATGGGAGATAGACTTGTCCCCGGGTACGCGAAGTGTTCCGGAAAGTGGCGATAGGCAAGGATGGATCACTCTACTCATGGGAACATCTTCTTCCTTTCTATTTGGCACGCGGTGAGGGCGGCGCGAAGGGTGGTTTCGTCAGCTTTGTCGACAAGACCGGCCAGTTCGTCGAGCGAGTCACGAAATGCGCCGACCGCTGCAAGCACTTCCTCCCGGTTGGTGAGCAGGATATCGAGCATCATCGTCACGTCGCTACCGGCCACGCGGGAGGTGTCACGGAATCCGCCGGCTACGATCTCCCACGCCGCTGGATCGCTTGACGTAGTGGCGTCTGCCGTCCGCACGAGCGCGCAAGCGAGCAGATAGGGCAGATGGCTCAATGTGGCGGCGAGGCGATCCTGCCGAGCCGGATCGAGAACGAGAGGATGTGCGCCGATTGTCGCGACGATCGAGCGGCCGAGGGTCAGCGCTTCGGACGAGGTTCGCGGAAGCGGTGTGAGGATAAATGTACAGCCACTGTATAGCTCGGGATCCGCCGCACCGATTCCGGCAATCTCCTTGCCGCACATCGGGTGGCCGCCAAGCGGCTGGACATGGGCAGGCAGTCGTTCCATTTCGGAAACGATTTGCGCTTTGGTGCTGCCGATGTCCATCACTAGGCAGCCATCGGGCAACAGTGACGCGGTCTCTCCCAATTGCCGCATGATTACACGTACCGGGGTAGCGAGGATGACGACGTCGGCCGTTGATAATGCAGCCGCTGGATCGGTTGTCCCCTCATCGATCAGATCGTGCTTCTCAGCCTGGACAACGGTCTCCGAACGCCGTGCCACGCCAACTACAGCACGGCAGCGACCTCGCAGCGCCCCGGCAAGCGAACCGCCCATCAGCCCCAGCCCGACCACAGCGACACGGCAATCTGACAGTGGCCTCACAGGCGCCTCCCTACCGCTGTAGCAACGGCCCGGAGTGACCCGGCCAACGCATCGAACCGCTCCGGCTTGAGCGACTGCGCTCCATCGGATACCGCTTGCTCGGGGTGGGCGTGCACTTCGACGATTATGCCATCGGCACCGGCGGCGATTGCCGCGCGCGATACCGATTCGACTAATTCCCATTTTCCGGTGCCGTGGCTCGGATCGACGATAACGGGTAGATGAGTCAGCTGCTTGAGAAGAGGGACAGCGTTGATATCGAGCGTGTTGCGGGTGTATGGCTCGAACGTCCGGATCCCGCGCTCGCAGAGAATGACTTGCTCATTGCCGTGCGACAGGATGTATTCGGCCGCCATCAGCAGCTCCTCGATCGTCGACATCATCCCCCGTTTAAGGAGGACCGGACGCTGAGCTTTCCCCACCGCGTGGAGGAGCGCGAAGTTCTGCATGTTGCGCGCCCCAACCTGGACAACATCGGCATGGCTCGTCACCAGCGGTACAAGTTCGGGGTCCATCGCCTCGGTCACCACGGGAAGCCCGGTCTCCTTCCGCACCTCAGCTAGAATCCGCAGTCCTTCCTCACCAAGCCCTTGGAAGCTGTACGGCGAGGTGCGCGGCTTGTACGCCCCCCCACGGAGCATCCGTGCTCCTGACGCCTTGACCGCGTGCGCGACTTCTCGCATCTGGTCGAGGCTCTCGACTGCACATGGCCCAGCTATGAGGACGACCTCATCTCCGCCGAACACTACGTTGCCGATCGAGACATGCGTATCCTGTGGATGGAACTCCCGACTTGCTCGCTTGAACGGCTTCAGGATCGGCATCGTCTTATCCACACCATCGAACAGTTCAATCCGTTCTCGGTCCAGCGGACGGCCGTTTCCGATGATCCCGACCAGGGTCCGTTCTTCTCCTTGCGACACGTGTGCCTGGCAGCCCATCCCTTCAATACGTGCAATGACGTTCGAAAGTTGCGCCGGCGTTGCGTTCTTCTTCATGATTACGATCATCGGATCACGCTCCTTCGAGTTCCGGATTCTCTCTATCCGGCTCTTGACGTGGAATCGGCGTAGTGGCTGCTGGGTACGAGCCGAGCATCTTGACGAACGACGAGCGCCGCAGCAGCCCCATCATCGCCGCTTCGCATTCGGGGTCCTGACAGTGACCGTCGAAGTCGAGGTAGAACACGTACTGCCAGGGCTTGTTCAACCGCGGTCGCGATTCGATCTTGGACAGGCTGATCCGCCGCTTGGCAAACTCTCCGAGACACTCGTATAGAGCGCCGGGGCGATGCGGTGTTGTGAACACGAGAGATGTCTTGCTCCGCTGGGTACGGACCGGGTCGTCGAGCGCCAGAACAAAGAACCTCGTGTAGTTGAACGGAAAGTCCTCGATCCCGCGATCGATCACTTCAATTCCGGCGAGTGCTCCGGCCCATTCGCTCGCAATTGCAGCGACCCCGGGCTCTGGATGGCTGGCCAAGTCATGAGCTGCCTGTGCCGTGTCTGCTGCGGCCTCCGCGGTGAACCGATGACGGGCCAGGTATCGCTGGCATTGGGCGAGGGCCTGTGGATGGGAACGGACAGTATGGATCTCAGACAACGACGTCCCCGTAGGAGCGAGTAGCATATGCCGCACCCGGAGAATCACCTCGGCGTGGATCCGCAAGTCGTGCTCAACGAGCAGGTCGTACGCCTCATTGACCGAACCGGCGACCGAGTTTTCCACCGGGAGCATCCCGTAGTCGGCGCTTTGTTCCTCCACCGCGTGGAAGATATCGGCAAACGTACCGCAAGCGGCTGTCTCCGCCTCGGCCCCGAAGAACTGCCCGATCGCCTCTTCCGAATAGGCGCCGGCGATTCCTTGGAATGCTACACGAGTCATCTTTTATCCCTCCTCGGCCCAATCCGGCCGCAGTGCGCGTGCTCCCTTGAGATAGACGTGGTGAATATCCTGGCTCGTTCGTGCGAACAGGAGTACGCGTAAGCAGCGTGGAAGACTCCCCTTGACCCGCATCTCTTGAGCACAGAGCAGTGGCACATTCACCCAGCCCATCTCGCGTGCTGCCTGTGCCGGATAAGCGGCGTCAAGGTCGGCAGTGGCAGTGAAAAACGCGCACAACACATCATCGCTGTGAAGGCCGTTCACAGCAGTGATCTGTTCGAGCAATTCCCGAGTGGCGGCCAGAAGAGCACGTGCCTCATTCGTCTCCACAGTCGTCGCGCCCCGGATCCCCTGCCATCCCGTTGGTCCGTTCGTTGTTTCATCATGTCTCATGTCGGTCGTTGCCTCGCCCTCCCGCTTTGAATCCAAAGAAAAAGACCACAGGCATTGCCTGTAGTCATCTGTGACTTCCTGCTTCGAACTAGCTGGTTGCTAGAACGTAGCTAGGAAGTCGCCCACAAAATAGTAATAGAAACGGCCGAAGGATTCGGG
>CAZBSW010000117.1:0-6347 GCA_964494835.1 uncultured Thermotogae bacterium | reverse complement strand
TATAGGGTCCTGCCCGCGTAGCCGCGCTGTAACTGCGCCGGTTCGTATTTCATCTGAGCGATGACTCGGCAACCCTCACGTCTCACCATCGATCCCTCCTCAATAAACAGACCGTACTCTTTATGGATATTTGCTTCCGAACGTAAGTTTAGATAACGCAGAATGGGTTCGCAAACGGCAATCTCCGTTGAGCGGTTGTCGCCTAATGACTATACTGCCTGAAACATCACAGAGCAGAACGAGGATCGGATGCTGCACTCACACGTGACGATTGACCTTACGGCTCTGGAACACAACATCGCGCTTGTACAACGACGTCTGCCAAAGGATGCTCGTCTCATCTTCGTTGTGAAGGCAGATGCATATGGTCACGGAATTGAACGGGTAGCACAGACGGCGCAGGCGGCCGGTGTCGACATGCTGGGAGCGAGTACCGTCGAAGAGGGAGCGAAGATCAGAGCCGCAGGAGTGACGGTGCCAATCCTTCTTCTCGCCCCCATCCTCCCGACGGAGGCGCGTACCGCTGTCTCGCTCGACCTGACGCTCCCCATCTCCGACCTTACTATGGCACGCCTGCTCGACCGGACCGCACACACGCTCCACACGGTCGCGCACACACACGTTGTTGTCGACACCGGCATGCACCGATTTGGCATATTAACAGAGGCTGTCCCCGCTCTGATCCACGAGCTGCGCCCGCTTGCGGCACTACGCGTCGACGGTATCTACAGTCATTTCGCCACCGCAGTGGCGACAGATGAGTCGGATCGCTCGTTCTGCACGGAACAGCTCACTTCATTCCAGCAGCTCCTTGCCGTGCTCGCCGATCGCCATCTCACGCCGCCCATCTGCCATATTGCGAATTCCGCCGCGTTCATAGATCGTGAGGCAAACGTCCTCACAGAAGGGTTGAACGGAGTGCGCATTGGAACACTCCTCTACGGGTACCCCGAGGTGAGACGAGCATGGGTGGACGCAATCGAGCCAGTAGCAACGCTGTCAGCGCCGGTGATCGCGATTAAGGACCTTCAGCCGGGGGATGGTGTCGGCTACGGGCGCACCTATTGCGCATCTAAGAAAGAGACGATCGCCGTTATTCCAATCGGCTACAGCACGGGAATCAACCCGCTAATCGCAAATCGTGGTTCGGTATGGGTCGGCGGCCGGATTGCTCCGGTAGTGGGGGCGATCGGCCTCAACCACATGATGATCGACATCACCAACATCAATCTCTCGATCGGCGACGAGGTTGAGATCTTCGGCCCACATCTGTACGCAGATCGGCTTGCCGCTGCGGTCGGCATCGGCGTATGGAAGCTTGTCGTTCCCGCACTGCAACACGCCGGCAAACGCATCTATGTGTAAATCCGATTGCTAAACCGGTTTTCAGGTGATACCGTAGAAAAACCATGACGCGGGCGCTCAAAATCGCGGGTTATATCGTTCTCCTCATCGCACTGGTGATAGCTGGCGTTATCGTGATCTCCCGCGTCGGCTGGGAGCGGACGAATCGGCAGTACATGACGATCGTGCGCGCCGATAAACTCGCAGGGGTGACTCTTACCAGCCTTGATGGCATCGGAATCAATGCCGTCGCGGTGCGCGCATCTTCGATCTACTCCGGCGACACTCTTTCCGTGGATGAGCTGATCTCCACCGGTCTCGCGCCGGTGATTACCGTCGATGTCGCATCGTCGGTCGCCGAACAGGAAACGCTTTCCGTCTGGTCAAGCGCGGCCTGTGCGTGGTGGGTGGAGGGTGACGTCGCGCTCGATGATCCGCTTGTCTCGATGCTCCGGCAGAACGATGTGCCGTTCGTCGCGCGTGAATTTGCTCCCCTTGTTTTCACACAGACGCTATGGGCGAGTGGCTATCGCCGCATGGTGCGCGGGCATGAAATCCCGGACATCGACATGAGCGGAACGTCAACCGCGACACTAGTCGCACGCTGGGAAAGGGCAGTGCACGAACGCGGGATCCGCGTCCTCATCCTCACGCCTCTCCCCGACAGGTCGCCCACGCAGACAACCGACTACTACGGCGCAACCATCGCACGGCTCGCCGCCACTGGATATCGTGGCGGCGGTTTCCCTTCTCCACCCCCGTCTCCAAAGCGCGCGTTCCTACTGATCCTCCATCTCGGCCTCTGCGCTCTCATCCTCCTCACGACACTCCGCCTTCTCCCCGCATTCCCGGTCGCCGCCCTCCTCATCGCCGGAGCCGGCATCATCCTCTTCCTGGGATTGGGAACGACCCTTCTTTGCCAGATCGACGCGCTTCTGACCGCGATCGTTGCTCCTGTATATGGCGTCCTTCTCCTCTTTCCGTCGCCGACACGCGGTTTCCGCGCCGGTCTGCGACTCCTTATACTATTCAGCGGCCTTTCTCTCTTGGCAGGTCTTCTATTGTCGGCTTTGTTGTCACAGCCCGTGTTCATGCTTGCCGTCGCCACGTTCCGCGGAGTGAAGATCTCGCTTGTGCTGCCCGCGCTCCTCGGCGTCCTCATAGCTCACAAGCAAACAGGATTGGATGCGTACGTACAGATCCTGCGCCATCCGCTTCGTGACCGCCGCGCTCTGCTCGTAGGGCTGCTACTCGTCGCCGGGGCCGTTGGCGTTCTGCTCGTTGTTATTCGAAGCGGCAACGGTGATGCGTTGGTATCCGGGACTGAGCTGAAGACACGCGCCCTGTTGGAGACACTGTTCATCGCACGCCCCCGGTTCAAGGAATTCCTTCTCGGCCACCCGCTCCTGTTCTTGTCCGGCGCAAGCACCAGCATCCTTTCGCTGTCGCTCTATCGACCGTTCATCCTGTTCTTCGGGCTCGTGGGGCAGACCTCAATCCTAAACACGTTCGCCCACGCGCATACACCCTTTCTCCTGTCGGTTTCGCGAACCGCCAACGGCCTCGGACTAGGGCTGGTCCTGGGAGCAGTCGCCTATTTCGTCATCCTTGCCATTGTCCACGCATATCGATGGGCACGGCACCGGTAGAGAAGCACAAACAAGCGGCCCCGATTGAGTCGGTTGCAGTTTGGTCGTTTGTGTCGACAACCCGGATGGAAGCCAGTTGCACTGGGGGTGTAGGTATCCTACCATGCGGGCTAAGGAGGCAAGATGGACAAGAAGCTGATCGAACAGGGCATGAAGCTAATCCTGGAAGGGATTGGGCACGAACATGCAAACAGCGAAGTCATGGCAAACACCCCTGGCCGCGTAGCCAGCATGTATGCCGAGTTCTTCGCACACGCAAACGAAAGCCCATCAGACGCCCTCGAAATCCTGTTCCAGGAATCATATGACCAGATGGTAGTAAGCAAAGATATTCCCTTCTTTTCGATCTGTGAGCACCACTTCCTCCCATTCATCGGCGAAGCCGCCATTGTCTACATCCCGAAAGGGAATCGGATCGTAGGCGCAAGCAAACTCGCCCGCGCCTTGGACATCGCCGCTTCCCGACCCCAGTTGCAGGAGAGGCTCACGTCACAGCTTGCGGACTCACTCATGGAACGGCTCGACCCATATGGCGTGCTTGTTCGCATCGAAGCGACGCATTTGTGCATGACGGTCCGGGGAGTGAAGAAGCCGGGGACGAAACTCGTGACATCGGCGATTCGGGGATTATTCCGTACTAATCAAGCATCGCGTGAAGAGGCGCTCGCGCTTATCACCTGAAGTCAGCCACCGATTCGAAGCTGTACGAGTCGGGAATCGTCCCGTGAAAGCGGCGGCGCCTCAATGACACGTTCGCTCCCGGCATGAGTGAGGCGAAGAGAGATCGGCGTATCACCGGTGTGATCACAGTAGCGGGCGGCGATCGACGCTGCAAGTTGGATGTCCTCCTCGTACGGCTCCCCTTCGATCAATGCCAGCGGCCCCATCACTACGGTAGGATCGAGTGTGTATCGCTCACCGGCAAATTTCTCAAGCACCGTATTCTCGCGCTCGTTCCGCCCTACGAACAACTTGGCGCGCTCGGAAAGGCGGAACTGCCTGCCATGACGGAGGATGACGAATTCATCTATCCCCATCGCCTCTTTCCCCACATGCGTAAACGCATCCCGCAGGCGAGCGCCATATACCTTGTCTGTGAGTATGCACCCACCCCCTGGCTGGGGGTAGTCGGTGATCCCCAACTGAGCGGCGATGGCGACCTGCTCCTGGCGGCTGCGGCCGGAGATGGCGAACAGGGCCTCACGTGCGATCCATCCTTCCTTGACCGGAAGCGTATCGGGAAGCAGGTTGGCCGATAGCGGTCGCAGGAGCCGGTCATCGAGACCGCTCTCTGCGGCAACCGTGTCCATCGCATCGCGATGCTGGGACATCGGTCGCTGGCCGAGCACCTCACCGGTGACCACGAACTGTGCCCTTTCCTCTTCCATCATGCCTTTCGCGTGTTTGAGCATGAAAATCCGACAATCGATGCACGGATTGATTGCAGAGCCGTAGCCGTGGCGCGGATGCTTTATCACCTGCAGGTGATCCAAAGACAGATCGAGAGTGCGCAGTCTGATGTGAAGCGATTGCGCTGTTTGGGCGATCTTCTCCGCGCGCCTCTCATCTGAATTGACGAAGTACTTCACGGTAAGACCGACGACCTCGATCCCCGCACGCTTGACGATCGCCGCCGCGAGGGTGCTGTCGAGGCCCCCTGACAACAGGGCGATCGCGCGCACGGATCGCCTAGAGGTTTCACTTTCAGTCCTTCTGTTCTCCATCGAATCTTCACACTCCCTGCTTAGAATCATACCGTTTCCTGGATTAGCATTCACAATGCCTAAGGAGGCTATAGATATGAGAAAGAAGAGAACCTGGGCCATCGGAGCCCTGCTTGTTTTGATAGTCGCGGCAGGGATCACGGTGACGCGCCTCGACACTGCAAACGAGACGCTGGGAATGGGAGGAGCGCCCGCGCTGGCGCAGGAACAATCAGTCAATCAAGCGATTTCCGACTCGGGCCAATCGGCGATCAAACAGGCAATCGCAAAGGTAAGTCCAGCAGTAGTGCGGGTTGACGTAACCGCAACGGTGAGCGTATCCAATCCGATGAACGACATCTTCAACGACCCATTCTTCCAACGTTTCTTCGGGGAGCCGCAGACACCGCAGAAGCAACAAGAAAAAGCGATCGGTTCGGGAGTAGTCATCGACTACACCGGCCAGAAGCTGGTTCTCACCAACGAACACGTGATCGACAGTGCAACATCTATTCGTGTCACCAGTCCGGATGGGGAAACCTGGACCGCGGATGTAGTGGGAAGCGATGCGCAGCTCGACATCGCTGTCTTAAAGCTGGAAGGTAACACCGACAAACTGCCCACAGCCGAACTGGGCGACTCGTCGACACTGGAGATCGGCGATTGGGCGATTGCAATCGGCAACCCAGTAGGGATGTCCTACTCCGTCACCATGGGAATCATCAGCGCCCTCGGGCGTGACCTTCCCAAGCCGAACGGAACCGGTTACTACGACAACCTCATCCAGACCGATGCCGCGATCAACCCCGGCAACAGCGGTGGGCCGCTGGTAAGCGCCAACGGAAAAGTGGTAGGGATCAATACCCTCATCGCGCGCGAATCATCCGATGGAGTGACGGTTGAGGGAATCAACTTCGCAATATCGATCAACCAGGTGAAGGACGTCCTCGATCAGCTTGTGACCACTGGAAAAGTGAGCCGCGGCTATCTCGGCGTATACATTCAAGACATCACCTCTGCGATGGAAGACCAGTTCGGTGTCAAGGCGGGCGAAGGCGTACTCGTATCGGACATCATCGCCGGTTCTCCCGCAGCGCAGGCCGGGATTCAGTCGGGTGATGTCATCACCAAGGTAGATGAAGAGGCGGTCGGTTCGGCCGACAAGCTGGTGAAGATCATATCCACAAAACCGGTGGGGTCGGCAATCGATCTCGAGATCGTTCGCAACAAGAAGACGATCGACGTCCAGGCCACCCTCGTCGAAAGGCCGAGCGAGGATCAGCTCTACGGCACCAACGCCCCAACAACGAACGACAAGACACAAGCACTGCAGAAGTTTGGACTCACAGTAGGGCCGATATCCGCTTCTATTGCTCAGAGTCTGGGATTGCAATCAACGCAGGGAGTTGTCATAATGGACGTTGCCGCAGGAAGCAGAGCGGACTGGGCTGGATTAGAGACTAACGATGTCATCCGTGAGATAAACCGTCAGCAGGTACAGTCGGTGAGTGACTGGAACACGATGGTGCAAGGAATGGATGACAACGGGGTGTTGTTATTGACCGTCATTCGTGACGGGAGGACATATTTCGTGACCCTGGGTAACTAGACCGGGGTTATCGGAGAGTGGCGCAGCTTGGTCAGCGCGCAG
>CAZBSW010000116.1:0-6414 GCA_964494835.1 uncultured Thermotogae bacterium | reverse complement strand
ACGGTACGCTCTACCACTGTGAACCCTGCTTCCCTCGCCAAATCGATTATCGTCGACCGCGTGATCCCTTCCAGGATGTCCGCGGTCACCGGCGGGGTGACGAGTACGCCATTGCGAATTAGAAAGAGATTAGCCGCCGTGCCCTCTGAGACGAACCCATCCTCGGTGAGGAGGATCGCTTCGTCGAAGCCGTTTTGGACCGCCTCGGACTTCGCCAAAGCCGAGTCTACGTACGCACCGGTGATCTTCGCGCGCGGAGGAATGCTGTTGTCGTTGTTTCTCCTCCAAGATGATACGGACGCGGTAACACCGTTTTTCGTGTCGAGGTATCGCCCGAAGGGCGTGGCGAAGATCGAAAACGAACAGGGGGTATTGTGAATCCTCGGTCCGATCTCACAGGCCGATTTGTAGAGAAGTGGGCGGATATACACGTCATCGTCGAACCCCTCGAGTTCGAGCAGACTGACGATCGTCCGTTCGATCTCTGCAATCGGAGAGGGAAGGTCCATAAACAAGATTCGCCCATTACGACGAAATCTCTCAAGATGATCGCGAAGTCGAAACACGTTGATGTGCTGCTCCTCATCGCTCCAATAGCCACGTATCCCTTCGAAAACGGCAGTTCCGTAATTGAGTGCCGACGTCATGATACTGATTTTGGCGCGCTCGATCGGGACGATCTCACCCTCGAAGAAGGCGTATCTGCAATCGATTGTCATTTCAGGGCCTCCTTATGAATGGCGGGCCCTTCGCACCCTCACTCGCTCGGGTCGGAGCGATTGCTAGAGCTGTGTGGGTTAGGGCTGGTTTGGCATGTGGGGGTTGCTGCCCTCCGGTTCGTTCTCTCCCATGTCGAGGCCAAACGGCGGATACCTATCGGTTAAGAGGGCGGCGTAGGTTAGTACGCGGAACGACCAGCGGTTGAGCCCCATCACGAGGTCGAAGAGGCCGCGCGGGTACCGGCCGGTGAACAGAAGCGCCACGCCGGCAAGGATGACGAGGAGCCAGATCAGACCACCGCCGATCTGGGATACGGGGCCGTCTCCGGCACAGTTCGCCATTCGAGTTGTCCAGAAGACGACGCCGCTCGTAAACACACCGACGATGAGATAGTGAGGGATCGCGAGCAGCCACCACTTGATGAGCGCCAGGCCGCGCGAGAGTCGCTCGGGGTAAGAAACCGCAAATCGCGCTGGATAGTCCGCATCTTCAAGTGTGAATGGAGGGTAACGATCGGTGCCGAGCGCGGCATACGTATAGAACGCTACTCGCCAGGTCCAGCGGATCACGCCGACATTGAACTCGAATATTCCCTTGGGATAGCGACCGGTGAGCAGGATCGCGATCCACGCGAAGACTGTGAGCACCGAAAATGCCGCCCATAGGAAGCCAAGGACAACGAAGTGCGGAATGGCGAGGAACCACTTGACGAGCCACAGCGCGGGACTGAGCGGAGCGTCGAGCGATCCGGTGAGCATCGCCGGATACCCAACGTAGGTCGCTGGCTTTGGTGATGGCAGCGGCACGCGGCCGCGGGTGGCGGCCGCCAACAGCAACGACGCCAGCACTACGAACACGAAACCACCGGCCAACAGGCCGATACCGATCGGCCATAGGATGGGAAGACGCACCCCTGCAACAACCGATGCCGACACGACCGGCGAAACATCGGCGTTCATGATTACGGCCGACCACCGACCTCGCGCGACATTCCAGGTGAGCGTCCGTTCTCCTTCGCCCTGGATCGCGGCGGCCCAGAATGTCTGCTGATCGGGCGGCGCCTGCGGCGCACCCCCCGCTTGCTCCGCGATCGTCAAATCACGTGCGCGGTGTCGGAGTCCTTTGACCTCGGCGTGAGCGACACCAGTGAGGTATGCGTTAACCTGTTCTGTCGGCCCGATGCCGACGAATATGGGCGCTCCGCCTGCTGCGCGCACCCTCAGTTTGATTGTGCCTTGAACACGTGATGGCCACCAATCGCCGGGATGCGAGCCGAGGTCGATCCCCGAAGTAACGATCGCGTAGCCATCTGCCGCGATCTGATAAGAGGGACTGTCAAAGCACCCGTCAGCATCGCGCTGAGTTTGGTACGCCCACATCAACGTGCCCCCGCCGAATAGGAGCCCGATCGCGACAAGCGCCAGAATGGCACCGATCACAGCCATGAACACTTTACCTGCGCTCATCTTTCCACCTCCCGAAGGTAGAAGCCTTCAACACGAGCCTAGTGTCGAATGCGTTGTACGCCAAATCGAGCAGACCGACCAAATGGATCCCCACACGGATATCTCCGTTGAAACCCGATTTCTGGAATCACCGCCGACCGGTACGCCCTCGATTTCACGCGGTCTTGTATGTCACCTTCCACTACAAATGAGAATCTGGTACGCCTCTGCCTCCATGGTGGGGAGAGTTTGACGACCTTCAGAGCCCGCGGATCTCAACGCCAGCCGTACCGCCGAGCGTGAGAATGGCGAAGGTTGGCCGCTTGCACGGCATCGCTATCGCGCCGGGGTTTATGAATAATATGTCGTTCCAGTGTTTGACAAGCGGCGCATGGAAGTGGCCGAAAACAATGATCCCGCAGTCCGGAAGTTGCGCAGCCATCAGCCGGTAGAACGAGTCGAACTCCGGGGAGTCGTAGCTCTTTCCGATATAGCGGTCCTGGAGGGCGTGACGCTGGTGCCCGTGTTGGAGCCCGATACGAAAGTCACCGATCTCGATGATCTCGTGTGTCGCGAGTTTGCTTGTGACCACCGGGGGGTCCATGTTCCCTGCGACAGCGATCGTTGGTGCAATACTCTCCAATGTCTCGATGACGTCGAGCCTGACGAGGTCTCCTGAATGGAAGATCCGGTCGACGCCATCAAGTTGCCTGGTCAATTCTTCGGGAAGTTGCCGGATGGCGACCGGGACGTGCGTGTCCGAGACAAGGCCGATGCGGATGGCCTGCAGCGGGGTGTCGGGTGATACTTGTTTTTCAGACATAGCCCGATCCTAGGGCGTTTGTCTTGTATTTACCAATGAGTTCCGGAGGATCGGGTCGAGGGGCGAACAAGCCTGGTAGGCAGCTATTCCCAATGATTGAAGATAGTGCCATATATTTATTTTATCTTCATTGCTTATCATACAGTCATAGAGCGCACAATTCTAGGAGCGAAAGTCGTTCACGAACGTGTCGAAGACGCCCGAAATTGCAGCGGTACGCAGACTGACCAAGGTGATTTCGTAATGGGGCCTTTGCTAGCCCTATCGGATTGCGCGGGCGTTGGCCGGGCGAGCGGCTCCTCGCTCCCAGCGCTTCGCGCACGCTGGCTGACGCCATTGGTTGGTGTAAGTGGACGGCTATTTAGATCAGAACGCCAACCGTTAGTCCTCACGTCGAGTTTCGTTGTAGTGGAGAACGAACTGTCGGTATTACGTACGGGCCCTGAGGCATGGTCAGGATCTTCGCATCATCTCCCATAAGCGACAAGGCTCGGTCGATTCCGGCCTCGACCGATGGGATCTGTTCTGCGAATGTCAAGACAGAGTCTTTCTTTGCGAGTCCTTCGGAGTAGAGATAGAGCCGCCTTGTCCGACGCAGCACCTGTGCCAGCTTCTCAACCTCCCACTGGTCGAGAGTGAAATGTGACTCGACAGCGATGTAGCTTATGTATGCCGCTGGATCGCGCATCTCCAGGAGTTTGAGCAGATTGCTGCGAAACGTAGGCTTTCCAAGTCCGTCCCGGCATTCCGATGCCAGGATGATTGCACCATTTGTCCTCACAACCCTGGCTGCGGCGACCAGCCCCTTTATCGCCTGGTAGTAGTTTCTGTCTTGAGGATATCCACCATTTGTGGTGAGTACGATGTCTGCTTCGGACTCAATGTCTACTTCGACGTATCGGGAGATGTATGCAACGCAAGCGCGCCACGCAGACGCCAGATCACCGGCAAAAACGCCTGAAACACGTTTTTTTTCATCGATTGCCACGTTTACTATGAAATCCGCTCCCGCGGTGAGCGCCATCTCCATCGCCTCTTCGTGGACAGGGTTACCTTCGAGGATGCACCAATCTGCCTGGGGTGATTCAAGAAGAGCCGGGGAATGGAAGAGCTGAATAGTCCTGCTTCCGGCGGTTCCGGGGCAGATAGACTTGCGCCCGCCGGAATACCCTGCCATGAAATGCGGCTCAACGAGGCCGGTCAAGATCTTCAGATCACTCTCGACATAGTGCTTGTTCAAGCAGATGGGAATGCCCCTACTGGTTTCTCCCAATTCTACAAGTTGTTCGTTGTCTTCTGCGTCATGACAGATAACTCTGCAGAAGCTCGGTAGTTTCATTCCGATTAGCTCATGGATAGCATCCGGACTCAGTGGACTGTGAAGGCCGGATGCCACAAGAATCGTGCAGCGTTGTATGCTTGGCGCGATCGCCTCTAGAATTGCGGGAAGAAGAAGGTCATTTGGAACAGGCCGTGTATTGTCCGACACGACAATACACGCAGATCGCTTTCCCTTTGCCAGCTCGGCAAGTGGTGCAGTTCCAAGGGGATGACACAATGTGTCCGCAAGTGCCTTTTCTGGGGCTGGTAAAAGAGGCATCGGCTCACCCGCAACTGATCCCAATAGATTGCGTTGTGGAATATCGACCGGCAATTCCTTCTTGCCGTATGGGAGCAGGAGCTTCATCCGGTCCTCATGCGAGCAACGGAACCACTTTTGTCGTTAATTAGAATACTGAGACTGGTCATTATCATTTGACGCTCCTTGGCCTCTTCCGCGCATTGAAGAGCTTACCCGGATTGAGTATCGCGCTTGGATCGAGCGCTTCCTTCAGGCGGCGCATTGGCACAACTTCGAGCGGCTTCGTCTGTGCAAGGATATCCCGCTTGACGAACCCGATCCCGTGCTCACCGCTCACGGCGCCACCCAGTTGCGACGCTGCGACAGCGATGCGTTCCAGGATCTCCTCAGCTCCCCAGACCGGTACTTCGGCTTTGCGAGCCAACATCTTGCCCCGCAGCGTCGGCAGTCTAGGCTGATTGATTTCCTTGACAACGCTCACCATTGCCGGAAGCGGACTCTCCACGATTTCGTGCCCGCTCTCAATCGCTCGGTGAGCGATTACCTTCGTGTTTTTCTCCGCAACCTCGATATGACTGACGTATGTGAGCACAGGGATCCCAAGCATCGCTCCCACCATGGGTCCCACCTGACCGGTCTCGCCATCTGTTGCCCGTTCCCCGCAAAGGACGAGATCGAACTTGCCCAGGCGCTTCACCGCTTGTGACAGCGCATATGCAGTCGCCCATGTATCGGCCCCTGCAAAGGGTTTTTCACAAAGGTGCACGCCGTCTGTGCATCCCATTGCGATTGCTTCGCGGACTGCATCAGCTGCCGCGGGCGGCCCCATTGTCAGAGCGGTGATCTGTATGTTCTCACCGTACCGTTCTCGCATCCGGACAGCCTCCTCTACGGCATACAGGTCCAGGGGATTGATAACCATTTCAAGGCCGGTTCGCACCACGGTCCCCCTCTCGGGATCCATCTTGACCCGTTCAGTTGCCGGCAAGAGGTTCACAAGCACTACAACCCGCTTCATATCTACTACCTTCCGTTGTTTGTGGGTTCTTTGGTTCGCTGTACATCACACTTTGCCAACGCCGACGCAGCGCATACCCACTCCTTCACCGTGTGGAAGATGGGAATGCCGCATTCCTCCATCCGTGACGACATGCGTCTAGTGTACGCTCCGCCTGTTGCACCACAGACGATCGGTTTCGAGCTGTTCCGGCCAAGACGTATCAACTCACCTACGATTTCTTCGCCGAGCGCTGGGTCCTGGAAGACGAACCATGGCATCACAATGTCAACTGCAGCATCGCAAAGGAGTTCCTCAATTCCTGTCACGTAGTCACTGGCCGTCCCTGAGCCGGTTACATCCACCGGGTTCTGCACTACGAAATACGATGGGTAGGCAGACATCAGTCGCTCAACTGTTGATGTGGATAGTTCGGCAATGCTTAGGTCCGCATGTTCGAACAGGTCGATCGCCTGCACCATAGGACCGGCACCGTTGCTGATCATTGCCACTCGATTTCCTTTCGCGACAGGATGCAGGCAGAGAGCTTTGCCGGCCGCGAAGAGCTCTTCCACACTGTCTACAACAATCACTCCTGCTTGAGCGAAAGCACCCAACCAGGGCCCATATGTCCCTCCGAAGAATCCGGTGTGGGAGACGGACGCCTTGGCGGCTGCTGGAGAGCGGCCTGCTTTGTAGGCCACTATCGGTTTCTTCGGGGTCACCGCTCGTGTCGCTTCGAGGAATTTCCTCCCATTGCTCAGCCCCTCGATATAACAGACGATCACCGCTGTCTCGGGGTCCTCGGCAAGGTAGGCAATCAGATCAGCCTCATCCACGTCGATGC
>CAZBSW010000115.1:0-6509 GCA_964494835.1 uncultured Thermotogae bacterium | reverse complement strand
ACAACGTTGAGATGGGCGCACATTTCGGCAGACATCGGTTCGACGATCTCGGGATGGTTCACCGCGATGCTCCCTCCGAGAGTGATGAGTGCCGGATCATAGGCATTGGCGATCGCCGATAGAGCGATCCCGCCATAGTGGACAAAATCGCCGATGACGTTCTGTGCCACCTCGTCTCCTGCTGCGGCCGCCTGAAAGACAAGCGAAGGTGTGATCGATTCGAGGGTCTGCCATGGAACACTGTCGGACGTGCACGGAGCGCTCTTCTTTATCTGTTGCACGGCAAGCTGCAGCAGGTGTGATTGCGCCGGTAATCCTTCGTCTACCAGGCGAATGCGTGCATTCTTCACAATTCCGTTTCCCGAACAGTACGCCTCGCCGCAACCGATGTTCCCGCATCCGCAAAGCATTCCGCCCTCTTTGACGACGATGTGTCCGATCTCGGCGGCATTCCCATCTTTCCCCAGCAGAAGATTCCCTCCACTCCACACGCCTGCGCCAAGACCGGTACTAATGGTCACGTAGACAAGGTGGAGGTCCCGTTTGTCGGGAGCGTCCTTTCCTACTCCGAAGAAGACCTCGCCGAGAACGGCGGTATTGCAGTCATTCTCAAGTGAGACCGGAACAGAGAACGCTTGTTGGAGGGGCTCGACCAAAGGGACATACAAGGGAGATTCGGTGATGCTCTCTGGGATGGCAATCGAAATGTTGGGTGGGTTCCTGATTGCGCCGTACTGAAGCGGGCCTGCTGATCCGATACCGATTCCATCAATCTTGGAGACGCCGACATCGGCCAACATTTGCTGCAGCATGTTCTCGATCTGCGTAGCCGGCCCGTGCCAGGCGATGCCGTCGTGCCAGGGGGAGATCTCGCCACCTTCATGGGATAAAGGGTTTTCTTGCCTGGTGATAATGTCGCCCGTACCGTCCGTAATCAGGGCCGTTACCTTTGTACCTCCCAGATCGATTCCAACTAGATACCCTCTTTCCATATCACTCCTTTTTTCGACGCTCTCTTCCTCGTATTCTACCGTGTATCGTGTTTCCCGAGACTTCAGATCAGTAAGACAATCTTAGGGTAGCGTGATTGGAACCGAAACGGAAGCCAAAGTGGAGAGAGAAATACTCTGCTCAGGGTGGTATTAACGACATGAACCAGTCTTGTCCGTTGTCTTATCCTCTCTGGTCTTCCCACGTCTGATATGATAGAACTTGTGGTGGAAGGATCGGGTCGAGTGATTTCAAGAGAGGGAGCAGAATGAGCGAGTTGAAAGGAAAGATCGACAAGCGATCGCCCCTTCCGATCTATCAGCAATTGAAGAAGATCATCAGAGAGAAGATTGAACAGGGGGAGTTTGCACCGGGAATGCGTATTCCACCTGAGTATGCGTTGTGTGATCTGTTTGCGATAAGTCGTGCTCCGGTTCGGCAGGCGTTGACCGAACTTGTCAATGAGGGGTTCCTATATCGACAACAAGGGAGTGGTACGTTTGTCAGCGAACGATTAAGAGAGGCGACGCAATCATTGCAGGTGGTCGTTCCAGAGGCGCTGTGGGGGCAGTATCTGCGGCGGGCCATCAGACTCCGAGCTGATGATTATGCGAATCTGCAGGTCTCACTGGACGTGCAGGTATCAGGGAGGCCACAACTGCACGCACAGCTCCTTTCGGCAGTGGGACGAGGGAATGCTCCTGACATTGCACTCATAGATTGGGCATGGGTGAGCGAGTTCGCGAACCTCCACTTTCTGCAGCGGATCGATCTTCTCGACAAAGATTGGGCAGACACCTTTAGATCCGATCTGTTCCCTGCGTTTGTCGATCAGTCCACGCCCGCCCTGTATGGAGTTCAGCCGGAGGCGAATGCCACTGTGATCTGGTATCGAAAGGACTGGTTTGCTCGCGAAGGTAAAACCCCGCCGCGAACATGGGATGAACTGATTCAGGTCGCCCGGCACTTTCAGCGCTTTGTTCAATTCCCATTGGCGTTTACCGCGGGCCGTTGCGCCGGAGAGACGACCACCTATCAGTTGCTTCCGTTCCTCTGGGCGGCCGATGGCGGTCTCCTATCTGAGGGTAAGGTAACATTAGATGAGCGGGCCGTTCTCGCGCTAACGTTCATTCAAGATCTCATCCATAAGTATCACGTCGCCTCCCCCGAAGTTGCCTCATATGCATGGGATCAACCGGCACGGCAATTTGCGAATGGAGAGGCTGCTTTGGTCATAGGTGGAAGTTATGAAAAGCCGTTGATCCAAGCAGAGTCGGGATGGGATGATAGGACCTTTCGCGACAAGGTCGGCTGCATCCCTATACCGGCCGGTCCTGGCGGCAAGCCAGCAGCGGTTGCGGGGGGAATGGTTTACGTGATCTTTCGCCAGTCTAAGGATGCAAAACTCGCTCTCAATGTGCTGAAACGGGTAGTGAGTCCGCCGTTGATGCGCGAGTTCTGTGCAAAAACAGGGCGCAGCCCGACGCGAAGATCCGTAGTCGCTAAATTGAACGGAGAGGGAGACTGGTTCTCTCACAGGGTGTCAGATCTTTTGCATACAGCGCGGACGAGGATGAATATCCCTGCGTATACCCGTGTTTCAGAGCAATTTCAACTGATGGTGGAAGACACTGTCTCTACTCGCATGTCCCCCCGGGACGCAGTCAACAGGGCACGAGAGATCATCTCAGCGTTGATCGGCCAGTAGGGACGGACTACGTTCTCTTAAGTATTGGCACTTGCTGTTTCTCTTACCATTATCTGTTCTCGTTTGACACCCATCTCAGGTGTATGCTATTTTTGTCATAACAAATTTCTGATCCAACAAGGGGGTGACCACAAACCAGATAAGCAGATTATTGGCGCTCTTAGGAAGGGGGATCAGTAATCAAAGGAGGAAAACGGGATGAAAAGAGGTTGGAAGTATTTGTTCGCGATTGCCCTGATTTTGCTCGGCCTGGCCACGGCCTACGCCCAGGAGAAGACGGTGATCGAGTTCTGGACGACGGACAACGAACCGGATCGTGTCGCTGCCTACGAGACGGTAGCGGCGAGGTTCATGGCTGCTAACCCAGGAATTGAGATCAAAATTGTTCCGCTAGAGGAAGCGCAGGTGTCACAACGGATCGCCACGGCGACTGCGGCGAATCAATTGCCGGACATCGTTCGCATGGGGATCGAGCGAGTGGCTAGCTTCTCAGCTGATGGCATCATGGATGAGGACGCTGCCGTGGCTGTCATCAACGATTTGGGGCTGAGCGATTTCCGCGCCGGTCCGCTGGCTATGGTTGTCGATCCGGCCACCGGAAAGTATGCAGCGGTTCCTTACGATGGTTGGATTCAGGCAATCTGGTATCGGGAAGACCTGTTCAAAGAGAATAACCTCACGCCGCCGGTGTCATGGGCAGATATCAATGCTGCGGTCGACAAGCTGCCCGGGAAGAGCGGTCTCTTGTATGCACTCGGGTTGGGCACAGACCCCGGTCAGAACTACGGACATCAGGTGTTCGAACAAGTGGCGATCTCCAACGATGCGTGGCCGTTCGACAAGGATGGAAACGTCACCATGGATACGCCGAACATGGTCGAGGCACTCCGCTTCTACACCAATCTGCAACGTGGGGCGATACCCGGCCCGCAGTACTGGCGCGGGGCGCGCGAGGCATACGAACTTGGGCAATCCGCGATGCTCTTCTACAGCACCTACATTATGGACGACCTTGTAGAGGGATCCGGTTTGGAAGGCGGTGGAAATGTCCAAATCCCGGTGGAGGATCTCCCTCTCAAGACAGGGTTTGCCGCCAAGATGGTCGGTCCTAACGGATCCGGGACGTATGGTCAGCTTGTTACTCTCGGGATTATGAAGGGAGCAGATCCCGCTGCTCAGAAGGTCGTTGAATGGTTCCTGACCGGTCAGAACTACCAGGACATCCTGGCGCTTGCTCCGTTCGGGAAGGTGCCGGTGCTCAAGAGTGCGGTCGCTGGGTGGCAGACGCTGAGCCCGTTCTTTGCATACTACTCGAGCGATACGCTGGCTCAGATCGCCAATGGGTTTGACACGATGCAGCGGTGGCTCTTCCGTCCCGACTACAATGCTACCGAGCGTGCTGTGATCGGAGATATCGAAGGACGTCTCTTGATTCCTCAGGTCATCAGCAACATCGCATTGGAGAAGACCATGACTCCGGAATCGGCGGCAAAATGGCTTCAGCAACAAGTGGAGGCAATGCTTGCCGAACGCCAGTGAGATCAACGGTAGTGCTGGGGATGAGAATCGTCTCATCCCCAGCCTGGTTTTCCGTCCTCAACTGGCTTGCAATAACCGGGACCAGAGGACCGTGAGGTAACGGCATGGCCGGTAGCGGAGGGGCGAGTTCGATGTTGACGCGCTGGAACTCGTTACAGGCACGCGAGTCGCGGCTCGCCTGGCTCCTTACCTCACCCACTGGCTTGGTGGTCTTTGGGTTGGTTATCTTTCCCGCAATATTCAGCATCTGGATCAGTTTTCATGATGTGACGCTTAGAAACCTGAACGACGTCTTTCACGCTCCATTTGTCGGCCTTGAGAATTACCGAAATGTGGTCAACGATTTCGCGTTCAAGTTTCAGAACCTTCGTCAATGGGGAGCAGCGGTTACCAGCGTCGTCTATTCGTTTGCGGCAACGGCGCTTACCGTGCTCATCGGTCTGATCGCCGCCCTGTTGTTGAATCGACCGTTCCGCGGCCGCGGGCTAACGCGCGCCATCTTCCTCTTTCCCTACGTGGCGCCGATTGTCAGCGTGGCCTTCGTCTGGCGTTGGATACTCGATCCCCGTCCATCCGGGGTACTGAATGATATTCTCATGCGCCTGGGCCTTATCGGAGTGCCGAAGGCCTATCTGGCAACTCGGGGTCTGGCTCTCCTGCTGGTGATCGTCTTTGAGGCCTGGCGGTATTTTCCGTTTGCAATGCTGATGATCCTTGCCCGACTGCAGGCGATAGACAAGACCTTGTATGAGGCTGCCGGCGTCGATGGTGCGAATGCGTGGCAGAAGTTCCGGAATATCACTCTCCCCGAGCTACGCTATGTGTTAGGAGCTGTATTCCTCCTCCGGTTGATATGGACATTTAACAAGTTCGATGACATATTCCTACTGACCGGCGGTGGCTTTGGTACGAATGTACTGCCGGTGCTGACTTATCAGTTCAGCTTTAGATCGTTCAACTTCGGCAAGGGAGCAGCCAACGCTATGATCCTGCTTGGGATCTTGGTCGTCTTCCTCGTCGTATACGCGCGTACCGTCATGCGTGAGAGGGGGTGAAGTGAGGACGTGAGAAGGCACAAGCCCGGACCTTCAGCGGAGAGGCGCTTGAATATAATCGATCACCTCGCGCGATCACTCACCTGGCCGCGATTCATCTTCGCACTCACTCTGATCTTCTTTCTCACGAGTATCTTGTTCCCCTTCTACTGGATGGTTAGCTCGTCGTTCAAGTCATTTGCCGAGATCGCCGGAAGACAGCCGGCCTATATCCCGAGCTCCCTGCGTCTGGATGCGTACAAGGAGTTGTTTGATCCGAATTCTCCGAGCTTTCAGGACTTTGGCGTCAACATCCTAAACAGCATCAAGGTAGCGGTCCCGACAGCGGTCATCGCCGTTATCATCTCCACGTTTGGTGCATACGCCGTGGCTCGACTGCGGTTCAAGGGCAAGACGATTTTGCTAAACGGCATCTTGCTTGTGTATCTGTTCCCGGCTGTACTGCTTGTCATCCCCTTGTTCGCCATGCTGGCGCAGATCGGGAGGAGCCTGGGGTTCAGTGTGCAAGACAATCTGCCGATCTTGATCGTCACCTATCTGGCCCAGACACTGCCTGTGGCACTTTATATGTTGGCCAACTATTTCCGCACCATCCCGGATGAGATCGAACAGGCCAGCTTGATTGATGGATGCAGCCGTTTCAGCGTGATCTGGCGAATCACCCTTCCCTTATCGATTCCGGCGTTGGTGTCGGTTGCCATCTATACGTTCATGATCGCGTGGAACGAGTTCTTGTACGCGCTTGTCTTTCTGAACAGCCGTTCGATGTTCACCATGCCTATCAAGATCAACGCCGTTTTCAACTCTCCTGATCCACGACCCCAGGTTGTCATGGCTGCCTCTACTATCATGACGATTCCAGTGGTGATCCTGTTCCTTGCGCTGGAAAGGTTCTTAGAGGAAGGGCTGACTGCGGGCGGCGTGAAGGGATAGGAGAGCCGGGAGGGCCGTAGAATACTCGGAGCAAACGTCGAAGGGATGCCCATAACTAGGATCGGTCTTTGTCACTATAAGGTCGGAGGCACTGATGGAGTCTCGCTTGAGATGGACAAGTGGAAGTTCGTCTTGGAGGGACTAGGACACACGGTGAACCTCTGTGCCGGCGACCTCGGCAAGACGGAAGGGTTCCTAATCGAGGAGTTGTACCATCATCGTGAAGACGTAGAGAGGATGACACGCAATGCCTTCCATCGACTGTCCGATTACCGGAATGAGAG
>CAZBSW010000114.1:0-6539 GCA_964494835.1 uncultured Thermotogae bacterium | reverse complement strand
TCTCCGAGATTGCCGCGCAGCAGATTTGCGATGTACAGCCCAAGCTGGAGGATGCCCGGTCTATCAAGCCCCAGCGTATGCTGGAGATTCTGGATCATCTCCGGGGTCGCTTCGGGACCAAGTAGTACCGCCGCGGGATTCCCCGGAATGATGTGAAGGAGACCGAAGGCAATGAGTATGATCCCAAAGACCATCGGAACCAGCAACAGAAATCGACGAACAAGGTACGCAGCCATGCATCCCTTCCATACTCTGACGAGAGTGAGCTGCCGAGGTCATCTGCTGCCCCGACAGCTCTTCGTGTGCTCTGCAGGCGGTTAGTCTTCCAGGGTGCTAGTCATCAGGGGGCGCAGGAATCCCCTCACGTTTGGCTGGAAGCCGACAAGCTTCGGGGTGTAGAAGACCTGATATCCCTGATCGAGAATGATGTAGTACGGCAGATCGGTAGCGATGATTGTTGCCGCTGCACGGTACGCCTGGGTTCGCGCTGCTTCAGTGAGTCCGGTCCGCCCTGCATCCAGCGCAGCATCCAACTGCGGATTCGAGTACTTACCCCAGTTGTTGGCGCCCGTGGAGTAGAGCTGGTTGTACATTGCACGGTCCGGATCGATCAGATTCAGCCAACCGAGAAGGGCGATCTGATACTTGCCCGCCATCACGTTGGCTATGAACGATGGCCAGTCCGCAATGCTTGTCGTAGCGTCAATGCCCGCCTGAGTAAACAGGTACTGGAGGTACTCCACGGCCTGGATCCGGTTCGGATCTTCGCTGTGGGTGCTGAGCACAATTGACAGCTTCTGCCCGTTCTTGTCCAGTATTCCGTCGCCATTCGTATCTTTCCACCCAGCCTCGGCAAGCCTCGCCTTGGCTGCAGCCACACTGAACAGCGGCTGTCGGATTGCGTCGGTGTATGAAGCCCAGCTTGGAAGAAGAATCGAGGTCGCAGGCAGATCCATCCCCTGGTAGATGTAGCCCGATATGGTGTCCTGATCTACAAGCATGCCGATGGCTTGGCGAACGCGGACGTCACTCACGATCGGGTCAACGCAATTAAAGTTGAGGTAGGTAGTCCCTACACCTGCCATGATGTTCCCGGCAATACCCTCTTCGTGAGCGAGGCGCGATACATCCTGCGGGGCCAGTGGAGACATGATGAGGTCAAGGTCACCAGCCTCAAGAGCTTGCGCGCGGGCCGTGGGATCCGGAACGATATCGATCTCGATGTCCACGTTTGACGCACCGCCCCAGTAGTCATCCCTGGCAGCCAGAACGATCTTGCTCCCCTTGTCCCAACGGGACAACGTGAAGGGACCGCTGCCAACCGGGTTCGAGACAAGCTGCTCAGGATCTGTCGCGGCAATGTGTTTGGGCACGATTCCCTCATCAAGGTAACTGAATAGCGGGGCGTACGGCTCGCTGAGTACCATCTTCACAGTATGAGCGTCTACTGCCTCGATGCTCTTGATGGGCGTGTACAACGATCGATATGGCGCGTTGAAACTCGGATCGGTCAGTGTTTGGTAGGTAAACACAACATCGTCAGCCGTGAGTGGAGTCCCATCACTGAACGTAACGTCAGTCCTCAGATGGAAGATCCATGTCGTGGAGTCTGTCGCTTCCCAACTCGTGGCAAGCGACGGCTGCGGCTGGAAGCTCGCGTCGAGCTGAACCAGCGCGTCGTAGATCAAGTTACACGTTCTGTACGCAGTCGTGTCTCTGGCAAGTCGAGGATCGAGGGTGCCTGCGTCGACGTCCATCGCGACGCGGATTATCGTCCTTTCAGCGGAAAAACCAGCAATTCCAACTACAAGAAGTCCAATTAATGCAAGCAAAAATATCTTACGCACGGGATTGCCTCCTTATTGTCCTATTCGAAGTACGGCAGCTACCTTACCAAGCTAACTCCATTTACTTTCTACCGATCACCTCCTTAGTCACACAGCTAACAAGGCGAGTCCCGATCCGGGAGCAACTACCGCGTCGATGCATACCATTCCATGAATCGGCGCGTGTAGTACCAGAGAATCCTGGCTGCACTCCCGCTAGTCTTAAAGCCGTGAGGCCTAGCCCCGCTAATGGTGTACGAATCTCCCGCATGGAGAAGGTATGCTACGCCGTCGATGATGATCTCTACGTTACCATCGAGCACATAGCCAAACTCTTCCCCAACGTGCGTGTGGATCGGATGATCATGCCTTGCTGGAATCTCACCAATTACAACCTCGAGCTCGTGCTCACTGGACGGGCCACTCAGCCAGCGGTAGGTGACATCTGAATTGGGTATATGAATGCTTGGGCATTCATCCTTTCGCAATATAGGACACTCCACAGGCGCGGACTCCACAGGAACTGCTGTGTCAGGTGCGCTGCGTGAATCGAACGCCGCCAGCCCCTCGGGAAGCAGATCGGACGCTGGTACTCCGAGACCCTCGCATAACGCGAGAAACGAGACAATCGACGGCAAGGATATCCCGCGCTCAACCTGCGACAGGAAGCTGGCCGAAAACTTGCAGCGTGACGCCAGATCGCGAAGCGACAAGCCCTGACGTTTTCTGACCTTCCGAATGCGCTTGCCGAGTTCATCCATACAGCCACTCTAGCAGCATCGCAAGGACTTGTCAAGTGCCACTTAACGCATGTTCACAACCACGCACAACCAGTTGACATTCAGTCCGATTCCCCAGCATCCAAGTGGTCCAGGTAGAGGCGGAACCAGTCAATGATCGCCTGCAGCCGGGCAACACGGTTGTACGGTTTCCCCGTCCTGGACAGATCGTGACCTTCTTCGCGGAATCGCGCCATCGCCACCGTCCTACCTAACGTCTTTAGCGCAACAAACATCGCCTCGGCTTGTTCGATAGGAACTCGCGTATCCCGATCGCCATGCACTATCAGGAGGGGGGCTCGAATCCGATCCGCAGAGAAGAGCGGGGAGATTTCTCGATACGCGTCCGGCGCCACCCACGGCGGTCCGCCAAGAATCCACTCTGTCCAGTGGTACCCGATGTCACTCGACCCGTAAAAGCTCGCAAAGTGCGTTATCCCACGCTGGGCAACGCCGGCCGCGAATATGCTGGAAGTCGAAAGAAGGCGGTATGTCAAATGTCCTCCGTTGCTCCCTCCGCAAATGCCCAGGTGCTTGGAGTCAACATAGGGAAGCTCAGCAACGGTCCGCGCTCCCCGCACGAGATCGTCAAGCTCGAGTCGGCCCCAATCTTCCAGTGCGAACGCCTGACCGTACCCAAACGAGCCATGTTGGTTCATGAAAAAGACAACGAACCCTGCGGCAGCAAGAAGCTGACACTCGAAGAAGAAAGTGGCAGCGAACATCAGCCGATGAACTTGCATGACCGCCGGGTACACCCGTCCCGGCACGAACCCTACTGGTTTCATGACCCAACCGTCCAGGATGTGCCCATCGGCTGACTCGGTCGTGGTCCGTTCGAGGGATGCAAGCTCCGCATCCGAGAGCCATGCGTTGAGCGAGGTCAGGCGCTTGTGCTCGCCTCCCCGTTTGTACCACCACAGGTTGCAAGGAACTGTGGGTGTCGAGACAGCGATGATCACGTCGGAGGATCGGTTCATTGTGGCAAGTGCATAAACCTCCTGATCGCCGGATGTGAGTGGCGTCACACGCCCCGTTGACAAGTCAAGGTCCATGAGCTGCGTCGTCCCAGCGATACTGGCGAGGAAGTAAAGCCGCTTGTCCCATGCCGACCATGCCAGGGCCCCAGGATCGTGGCCGCCGAATTCCCGCAGATCGCTGATTGCACAATCAGAGCACGTTGCGTCAAGTTCTTGCGTACGACAGAGTTTTCCCGATCCGTCCCGTTTTATTGTCCACACACGCATGAAGTTCTGGTAGCTCAACCCCCTCTCGTACTCATGCCCGATCGCGGCAAGCGTTTCACCATCAGGTGACCATCGCAGGCTCCCAAATGGTCCCTTCCCATCGGTCAACTTGCGGGGGGCTCCGCCGCCGGCATCGACGACCCAGATATCAGCCATCACCATTGAATCGGGATCCTCTGTTCTATTTGCCACGAACGCGATCTCGTCCCTTACCGGAGACCACACGGGTTGAGTGTGGATCCACGGGCCGGTTGTGATCTGATTCGTTTCCCCTCTCTCGACGTCGATTACGAGAAGCTGCTGGTGTACGCGATCGCTCGGAAGCCAGGTCCGTTGTGACTCAACCTTCTCGCGAATTGTCGTTATGGTTACGAGATCACTTTTCCCGGTATCGGTAGTCGAGGCCTCGACAATCGCAGCGCAGACGACCATCCGTCGTCCATCCGGCGCCCAATCCATCTGGATAACTCCCCGTCCAATGTGCGTCACCACCCGCGGCTCGCGGGAGTCCCTGTCCCACAGCCAGACCTGGTCTGTCCCGGCGGAATCGGGAGCGAGAAAGGCAAGCCGACTTCCGTCTGGGGACCACCTAGGACAGCGACAACGTGCTCCAGGAACACCGATCTCTTCTGAAGACACCTCGCGGGAGAGAGACAGAATGCGAATAGTCTCCAGATAGCTCTTTCGACTCACCGGATTCGGTCGCCGAACAACAAACGCCACCGCAGAATCATCGGGAGAGACAGCAGGAGTGAGTGCCACATCAATCCGGTAAAGGTCATCTGGACGAAGTCTGAAGCCCATGATTGCCTCCTTCCCTCCGCGGGCCTCCAGGACTTGCTCAGACAGGAATCGTTAGACTCTCGAGGTCGCGCGGGTAGTAGCTGAGTACTTCGCTTCCATCCTCTGTGATCAGCACAGTGTCGGCGTGACGGAAACCAGCAAAGCCTGATACGTAGATGCCCGGCTCGACAGAAAGCACCATCCCCGGTTCAAGAATCGTATCATCGCCAACATCGAAGAAGGGAGACTCGTGGAAGCCGAATCCGAGGCCGTGCCCCGTATGGTGACGCCAGTACTCGGTGATCCTGTGCTCGTCATAGAAGGCACGCACTGCACGGTCCACAGCGGAACAAGATATGCCCGGTCGAATGGTACGGAGCGCGAGTTCTTGCACTTCCAGCATCAACTGGAAGAACCGCTGTTGGCGATCGCTTGGCACACCAACAACCATCGTCCTCTCCAATTCGCTGATGTATCCACCCACCTCGGAGAAGGCTCCAGTAATCACCACATCCCCTGCCTGAATTGGTTTCCCACAGCTGATCGCATGTGGAATCGCTGAGTTCGTGCCAATCTGCCCCCGAAATACCGCCTGCGCGGTGAAATGCCCCCAAGCCTTTGTTTCGTAGTCTTCTCCTAACGCTTGGCTCATTGCACGGGACGCCTCATGGGAGGCGCGCACGGAGATTTCCGTCTCTTCCCGCCCAGCCTTGGTGTACTCCTGGAGTAGCTGGTGGGCGAGACTTCCCCACGTGATGCTCTGCCGGATCAAGGCAATTTCCTCGGCAGACTTGATCCACATCATCCGTTCGATCAGATCGCGGGTGGGAATGATGTATGCATCAATGCATTCGCTGAGCTTCGGCCCAACGTACCCGAATCCGCCGGCATAGCCGTCACCGTCGACGCCGATCCGCAAGCCACGGAGTCCAAGCTCCTCCATAAGCTCTCCGAACCGAGCCATCGGATGCACAATGTCCGGGTACTCCGGGTAGTCACGCACTGCATCAACCCGCGCGTGTTCCGCGTGCTCCAATTCGAGGCGCGGGACAAACAGTGTTGCGAAGTCGCGCGATGCATCGTAGATCAGACCGATCGGCCTCTCGGTTGGCAGAAAACCGAACCCGGACAAGTAGAAGACCTGCGCAGGAGAAAAGAGGCAAAGAGCGTCTAGGTTACGCTCAGCCAATGCCGCCGCAACCCGATGGCGGCGTGTGTCAAACTCCCGAGCACTCAGTGATGTAGTCATCGCCCTCCCTTCAGCATATGCGGAATAAACCCTCACCTCTGCCATAGAGGTTGCGAGACTCAGTACCCTACACACTCATCGGGAATCTGTCAAGCCCTGCTTGACACCTCAGCCCTTCTATGCTCATCTGCTGTCGAAGAGCACACAGCTCAGTACCGTGAATACCTCTACAAGCCTGCTTTTGCCTACATTCAGAATACTGCACAGCGCGTGAGCAGGTTGCCATACTCAGCACCTACCATTCGTTCCATCGGAAACGGGGATACGTGCGGAAGATTGAGAACGGCACGAAAGCCGTGATGCTCATTCTGCGGGACGCAGGTCAGCCCAACTTCCATGCTTCGGCCGGAGAGCGGGATCGTCAATAGGGAAACCAGCCATACGACTCCCGGGAAACATCGGAGCCGCAACGTCGCTGCAAGCTCTGGAGGTCTCCTCACCTGCGCCAGCGAGAATACTAGAAAAACCGTATGAGAATGGACGTTTGGCGCATGGAGACTGAATGTAGAATGCGTTTGTTGCCCGCCGCGTGGTGACAGGCTCAAGGAGGGAGAGAAGGCACCCGATGCAAGGCACTCGTGACGGTTAGGAATATGAGAAAGGCCTTATCCCGTGAACACACAAACTAGAGAGGCGGGACAAACCAGAAGCTTGT
>CAZBSW010000113.1:0-6568 GCA_964494835.1 uncultured Thermotogae bacterium | reverse complement strand
TTTGTAGACTTCCTGAAGCTCAATGACCGGATTCGACCGTCCTACCATGTTTTTCCCACCTCACTAGAACATCGACTGCACACGGCCTCCATCTATCTGGATCAGGGTTCCAGTCAGATACGACGCTCGCTCTGATGCGATGAACGTGACAACGTCGCCGAATTCCTTGGGATCGCCAATCCGGCCCATCGGAATGTCCGTGAGCCATTCAGTTGCGGCCTGCTCAGCGGTGATGCCCTTCTTTCTCCCCTCCTCTTCAAAGTAGCGGGCTTCCGCTTCTGTCATATAGGGACCCGGACAGACGGTATTGACCGTGATTCCCGAGCGAGCAAACTGGTTCGCGAGGATTTTGGACAAGCCGACAACTCCCATGCGGCCAGCGCTGGAAAGAACCATGTCTCCGAGCGGCTGTTTGACGGAAGTTGATGTCACATTGACGATGCGCCCCCACTTCTGTTTTTCCATGACCGGAATGATCTGTCGGCAAAGTCGAACAACGCTTTTGAGGACGAGTTCGTTTGTGATGTCCCACTTTTCGTCCTCTAGTTCGGTGAACAATCCGTGCGGGGGAGGACCACAGTTCGTCACGAGAATGTCGATCCGACCGAGCTTCTCAAGCACGGACTTAACCAGTCGCTTGATTTCCTCCGCTTTCATGAGGTCGGCTTGGAACGCAAGGATTTCGCTTCCCGTTTCCTCGGCGAGTTCTGCTCGGGTCCTCTCCAGAACATCGGCTCGCCGCCCGTTGATGACAACGGTCGCCCCCTCCGACGCAATGGAACGCGCGCATGCATGTCCGAGCCCCTGGCTTGACGCAGTAACAAGGGCGACTTTTCCTTTCAGGCCTAGATCCAATTTACCCCTCCTTCTTTCTCATCTATGCGATGGCTCATGACCATTCCCGGGGTGGGTTGCCCACTTCAACCGATTCCATCCCCATCCACTCGTCTGTGCCAAATACACTGGTGTAAACCAAATCGACGATATCTTGCACGACTGGTTTACTGGATCGTCCTACGCTACGGAGCCTTGTCAATAATGTGAGCTCGCAGTTGGGACAGGCGGTGACGAGCGCATCAGCCTCTGTTTCTAATACATCTTCTACGCGAAGAGCCGACACCTGTGCGGTGATACGATCGCCCGTCGAAGGAATCAGTCCGCCTCCTCCACAACAGAGAGCCATCTCACGCTCTCGCGGCAAGTTTTTCCTTCTGATCTCGGGAATCGAATCAAGAACAGCACGTGGTGGCTCGTAGAGCTGGCTCAAACGACCGAGTTCACACGGGTCGTGGTACACGATGGTTCGGTTATCGGAATACGTCTGGTTCAGCCTACCATCCTTGAGGAGATTGCATAGGAACTCCGATGTGTGAAGCACTTTCAGTCCCGTTGGGCCTCCTAATTCACGAGGATATTCGAATGACCACGCTCGATAGCAGCCAGGACAACCGACGACCAGTGTTTTTATGTTGAGCTTCCTGAATGCCTCGATGTTCCGCTCCGCTGCCCGGCGAACACCCGTATGGCTCCCAACAGCATTACACGGATGTCCACAGCATTTTTCCTCCGGTCCGAGAATCGTGAAATCGACACCAGCAGCCAACAAAAGTCTCGCCAGACGATTGGGAACGTCTTGAAGATTCGAGCGCAGGCCGTACTGGCAGCCGACATACACTCCTACTTCACTGTCCTTCTTGCCAATCCGGTCTAGGACTTCGCCATCGGCCTTCTTTAACCACCCAGAGGTGCCTTTGTGAACGGAGCGAGCTAAGAGAACCTCTCCCTGTTCAACACGTTCGACGACATCGAGCGTTCCTTTGGGCCACATTTTCTGATTCCGTACGGTGTTGCGAGCCTGGGCAACGAGCTCTGGAACGGCGACATCACGACTGCACAGCTCCTGACACTGCCCGCATTCCAGGCAGTTGAAGAGGTCAGCGCTACCCGCAGGGCTGATCAGTTGATCGGAAAACGCAACGCGAACCGATTCGAGAAACCCCACAGGCCCAGCTTGTTGATGAACTCCGATAAGTCCTGCAGGGCATGTTGAGCTGCATACGCCGCATTCTACACAGTTCGAGAGCGCAATGTACTTGTCAAGGCTCGGTTCTTCCGTCGTCTGTGCTTTCTTGCCTCTACCAGCAGCCGTTCGTCGTTGAGTAAGTACTTCATCGTCGTAAGCCGATCGATCCACGAGCAAGTCCTTGATCACGGGGAATCCCGCAAGGGGGGCGATAGTGAGGTTTTCACCAGGAGACACAACCCGCTTGCATGCGAGGACAGGTCGGTCGTTCACCTGAACACCGCACAGTCCACACTTCCCTTCTTCGCACGAATAGCGGAACGCGAGCGTCGGATCGATGTGATCGCGGATGTACCGAAGGACATCGATTATATCCATTTGATCAAAGTAGGGAACTTCGAAACGTTCCATTCTAACGGGTGCTTTTGCGTCAACAGCGGTTCTTTGTATCTTAACAGGTACGCTGATTGTCATTCTGCTCTTCCTATTCCTGGCGCTGCGGCTACAGGGCTTTGTTCAATCAGTGGATCGTCGGCACCGCGACGAAGAACGATGTTGCACAGCCAACGAGTATCTTCCTGAGCGGGAAAGTCCGCACGGTACTGGGCACCTCTGCTCTCTGTGCGATAAAGGGCGCTTTCAGCAATGAGGCGTCCAAGCCCCAGCATGCTTTCTAGTTCAATCACGGCTCCCAACTCTGGATTGCACTCAGGGGATGTTGCCCGTACTCCGACGTGATGCGTTAGCGACTTAGCCAGACTCGTCAATCGAGTGATCAAGTGCCGCAACCCTTCCGCGGTTCTCACTACGCCAGCCCCCTCCCACATAGAGGCGCGGACCTCTTTAATGAGAGAGAAGGGGTCTGTGTCGCCATCGCTGCACAGGACATCGCGCAAGCGGCGTTCATAAGTCTCCTGAGCAATACGGATTGCGGTACTATCGCTGTTTCTTTTCCTCCGCGCTGCCTCCGTAGCCGCCGTCTTGCCGGCAATTAGGCCTAAGACAAGCGTATCGCTCAATGAGTTGTTGGCTAGGCGGTTCGCCCCGTGAACTCCGGCTGCCGCCTCGCCAGCTGCATATAGCCCAGAGAGTGTTGTGCGACAGTCCGCATCGACAAGGATTCCACCCATGAGGTAATGGGCGGCGGGAGACACCTCTCCTTTCTGGGATCTGATATCGAGTCCTCCATCTAGGGTAGTCTGGACTTCCACTGGGAATTGCTGGTAGTACGAATCTGGAAGGCCGGTCCGGTCGATCACGACACCACCGTGCGGGGTCCCACGGCCTTGTTGGATCTCCATGTAGATTGCTTGGGAAAGTCGATCTCGTGTTGTATTCTCAAGATTCACAGGATCGTAGTGCTCCATGAAACGTTCTCCCAACACGTTGTACAGCTTGGCCTCCCCGTAGCTCCCCACATTCTTTCCTTCCAACGCTGGAGGGTAGACATAATTAACCGGATAGAACTGAACCATTTCGAGATCCCGCAGGCTTGCACCGGCCTGGTATGCGAGCCATATCCCACTGCCAGTGACTTGAGGTGGATTCGAGGTTCTGAGGTAGAGGTAGCCAGCGCCGCCGGTAGCAATGATGACAGATGGCGCTGCAAGGGAAACCAGCTTTCCTCTCGCAAAATCGAAAGCTACTGCCCCGAAACATTCGCCGTCCTCTGCGGCAATTCCAATCGTCTGAAGACCATTGAGCATCGTAATACCGTATTCGTAGCACGTCCGCCGAAGCACGTCCTGAATAACCTTTCCCGTTCCGTCCTTGAGATTGATGTAGCGATAATGGTGATGCCCCGCACTGGGAACGTCGGGAGAGGAGTAGTTACTCGGGTCTTTGGGATCGAATCTCATTCCTAGCTCTTCGAGTAGATTGACGGCGTCCTCCACGCCGTAGACCACGCGACTTGCCAGAGCATGGAAATTCAGATAGCCCCCAGCTGCAAGAGTGTCCTCCAGATGTAGTTCCTTCGAGTCTTCCGGAAAAGACCATTTGCCTACGCCAGCCAGGCCTTTGGCTTGAACGCTGGAACCGCTCTTCCCGATCACGCACTTGTCAATCAGGACAACGTTCAACTCCGGCTGCGTCCTGATTGCCTCAACAGCGGCCATCAGACCGGCAATTCCACCACCAATGACTAATACGTCTGCATGAATCAGTGTGTTCAATGCGAACCTTTTTTCAAAGAATCAGAAGCTGCGAGCTCACGAATCGAGGACAACGTTCGCTCTCTTGCGCCATGGAGATGCTGAAGTACAAAACGCTCAGCAGCTTCCGCATCGCCAGCGAGCAAAGCTTTGATGATGTTTAAGTGCTCATTATTCATCTCTTGAACGATCTCGTAAGCATCGTGACGGAAACTTGCTTCGACAAAGGAACGGATTCTCAGCGAGTGATTCGAGATGCGGCTGAAGATGGTCTTCATCAACTGATTTGTGATAGAATTGAGGAGTACTTCATTGAGAGCCAGATCGACGTCTGTGAATTCCTCAAACTGAGAAGGTCCGTTAGCGCCCGCGCTATCGAGACTGCTTTTGATACTCTCCGCTCTTGATCTCAAATCCTCCAGACACTCGCGAACCTCTGGATCTACTTGTACTTGCTTGGCAGTAAGTCGAGCGATGTAAGGCTCCAGGACGCAACGCACTTCGTAGGCGTCGCATACATCGATCTCGGATAGTTCGGCCACACGGATTCCCTTGTGAGCCTCCGCACATACAAGGCCGTCTGCCTGAAGTTGTTTGATCGCCTCTCGGACAGGTGTAGGGCTGATGCCGAGATCTTGAGCAAGTTCTTCAACAGATATGGGGAAGCCAGGGAGAAGGTCGTTACGCAGGATCGAATCGCGAATGACAGTGTACGCCCTCTCGGAAAGCGTTCTCGGACCGATTTGTTGAACCATAGGCACCCTCCTTAGCGCGGGCATCAATATAAATTATAGAATATTATCTATAGGTTGTCAATGAGCCGAATGTGTTCGATTTCTGACGCGCCCGAAGTGATGGAAACTAGGATGGAAACTTCATAAACAGATAAGCATCCGGTTCTTGAGATCATCGGAGGAATAGGTCTGGAAACAGCCGGGGTTTTTATCTTGGATTGTGCACACAACACCGGTGACCTATGGACAAGATCATTTACACATTCTCATCGACAAAATCCGCAGATTCCAGATCGATGGCGGTCCTTTTTGGACAAGGGGCAAATCTACTTCGTTCAATATAAATATCGACTGAAGAGAAGAGTCTTGCCCCGGTGAGACCTTACTCTCCATCTACAGTAATCCAGTTCTAACTACTGGCGATCGGTGTCGTAAGATACGATCCCTCTTTGCTTGCCTACAGCAACTAAGTATTCCCCCTTTTACATCTTCCATCAGGCCATCATCCTATCACTTCCGCATCTGGTGACACGCCTCCGTGCTTAGGAAAATGATGATGGCGCATGCAACTGTTTCAAAGTCTGTGATCGCCACAATTAAAGTCTATGGTGCAAGGGGCGAATGCACTCTGGTGGTAGACCGGTTGCCCTCAGAAAGGTGTTGTAAGCTGTGCGAACGCCCTGCGGCAGTTATTAAATATGGCATGGGACTAGATGTGTCGGCGAGGTCCTGGTCATAGGAGGCTTTTCAGAACCATGATGTTTCCCCGCGCCCGTGGGGAGAGCCGTCGACATTGTCCGATTCTGTATCGTCGTCATAAGGATAAGAACGCTTGGTCGTATTCCTGGTCGGTATCTGTCAGTAGTAGCTACACGGCATTCTGTTTGTACCGTCCCAACCAACTGGATTTTCGGGGCCCATTTCTTAAGGTATGCCAACTTATAGAGGTGCGATGTCTGTACCTTGTTTGGACTATCACCACACTTTCACCAGAGTAGGCAAACGTGTATAAATAGGGACGGCAAAGGAGCTAATCATGGATAAGTCAGAGATATGCATACCGTTGGATGGTCCGCCCGCAATGTGGGCAAGTTATCGCCACAACTACAATCGGATCCCCCACGGACTGAGCAACTGATGTTCATAGTCGGGGATAAAAAGATCGAATACCTAAGCGATGATTTCTACGGTCCCGGCATGACGCCCAATGATGCTGACCCAGATCTGCGGTGCGATTCTGCAATGCCATCTCGGTCGTTACCCTGGGCGGTGCCGGTGTGAGTGAGGCGATGACGATATACCAGGGAAGGACCGCTTAAGGATTAGGAGGGATGAGCGTGGGAATAAAGCTGGTCTTACTGCGGCACGGAGAAAGCGAGTGGAACCTAACAGGCCGGTTCACTGGCTGGACCGACGTCGACCTTTCGCAGCGGGGATGGGAAGAGGCCAAACAGGCCGGTGAGATACTGCGGGCGGAGGGGTACACGTTCGACACGGCGTACACGTCGGTGCTCAAGCGCTCCATCCGCACCTTGTGGATTGTGTTAGAAGAGTTGGACTTGATGTGGATTCCGGTCTATCGATCTTGGCGGCTGAACGAACGTCACTACGGCGCGCTGCAGGGGCTTAATAAGAAGGAGACAGCCGAGGAGTTCGGC
>CAZBSW010000112.1:0-6593 GCA_964494835.1 uncultured Thermotogae bacterium | reverse complement strand
GGATGACACACCTGCCTAGGCGTAGCAAAGGATCACTCGGACCCCGTGCTCTGTCGAACATCTCTGAGTTCGAAAGCTATCCGGTGCACTAGGCTCCAAAGCGCTGCCGATATCGCGGTACTGGTCCCATGGTGCAATACCTGCGGAGTGCATCACGCGTGGGATTCCTGTTCTCTGTTTGGACGGCAAGCCTCTAGTCCCGCAAGGGGGCAGCAAGAACATCGTGCCTTGCCGATGCACCCAGTTGCTGCTCTCTAGACGCGGAACCAGCCGCGGAAGACGGCGATTAGTACCCTCGCCGCGTTGTCAGGAAGATCCCTATTGAAGGGGGCGATCCGAATCGAGATCCTCTGACCGTTTCCCGGTGTTCCGGGGACATAGTACCCAATTGGCGGGTTTTGGACCGCGTCTTCTTGGGCGGAGGACGCGCCAGGTGAGTTGTGCCAGGTGGGTGAAGTTGGGGTCCATTCCGCAAATGCCGCGCTGAACGATAGGATGAGGAACCCTGGGACAACGCTGTGAGCAATGCAAGCCATGCCTGCAAACACTGAAACGTCATAAGGATGGCGGATTACCGCCACAGGTCGTGATTTGTCATGCGGGGATCGGATTGCTAGCATGTGACTTGGAGGGATTGCCATGAATAAGCGCAACTGGGTGTTTGTTGTTTGCTTCCTGATGGTCGTTGCTTTGCTGTCCTCCTGTATGGGCCCAATCACAACTCCGATAACTCCGCCAACCTACGAGAATCCGACCGACTACTCGTTGGTCGGAGAGCCCAACTACGTTCCGGCGTTGACAGAGGATGATCCATATCCCCTATTCGTCGGGGCCCGATGGGTCTATCGCAATGCTGCAACGGATTGGAATCCGGATATCGCTTCGTCTGGACTGCTCGAGAGCGAGGTGATGGCCGAGGTTCAGGCAAACGGAGCTCACTGCTACGTGCTTCGCACGCAGTACAGCAATGGCCCGGACGAGTACCTTTACATGCACAGAACCAGCCAGGAAGTCGGCCTGCTGGGCTCGCGAGAGGGGGCTCCGACTGGCGCACTGACGAGTTACTCAGTCGCTCCCGGACTTGCGTTCTTGTCGCTTCCACTCGAACGGGGGAAGGAATGGGATCTCAACTTCGCGCAGGGGTCCGTTCGCGCGCAGGTCCTCTTTCGGGAGCTTGTCGCTATTGAGTCTGGCACCGTCTTCACGCTCCTCGGGAGGTATTCCCCAATCCTGCTTGGAGCATGGCGGGTTCACTATACGCTGTTCGGCGCTGCGCCAAGTCTCTTCGGCGGACCGAAACAATTCGTGTGGTTTGCCCCGGGGATCGGCATCGTCAAACACGTGTTGAACTCCGTGAACTACGAACTAGCTGAGTTCCTAACGCGGCAGGAGGTCATCGCCCTTCGGGAGGGGAAGACCGTGGGGGATATACCCGAGGGGGGGCTGGTTATCGTGCAGCTTCGCGGAAGCTCGTCTGATGAAATCACGAGTGGTGCGTGGCGTATCGAGGAGCAAGATCCGGCTACCGGTCTTTCGTTAGTCGACACGGCTTTCTACGAGGACCTCCAGCCTGTCGAAGCAGGTGGCGGTACGCATGTCTACCGTTTTCGCGCGGTTGAGCCTGGTGTTTCGGTCCTGACGTTCGTTCGATACAACAGGGAGACGGGGCACACAGAAGATACAGTCCAATTCAGAGTTCACGTCGAGTGAGTCGGGATGACGTGAGGACGGCCGACCCTCCCCTGTCCTCGTTGGGCGAGGAAGGCCATGCTGGCTCGTGCGTGGGCAGCAGGGTCAGAGCTTCGTTTTCGACTTAGCTCGGCCTGTTCCCCGGCGATAACGCTGGTCGTTGAGAAGTGAAGCCCGAGGTAGGCCCCGGCCTCATGGAGCGCATAGTGATGGACCCGGACGGTATAGAGGATGTGGGAGTTCCGATCAAGTGCGCGTGGTTGCTCATCGGGCACCAAGCAAGGAACGAGACGTCGAGACGGTCGCCTTGCGCTGAGAGGAGGCGCAGATACTCCGCTTGAACTTCATCTATGAAGGGCGCCCTGTAGCAAAAGGACTCCAGGCATTGTCGGTGGCGCTACATCACTACTTGCGACAATTGGCTCAGTAGCTTCAATCGTTGCTTTGCTCCGGATGAGAAGATCGGAAAAGCATGTATCATAGGGAGGCTGCGATACCACGCCGGTATCTGGGCCTGGGCAGTAGGTACAGTCCGAAAGCCGGTTGGCTAGACGAGACTGTACCTAGCCTCGCTTGCGTACCAGTTTCTACTTCTCGCAAAAGAAGGGGTCTGAAGAAAGAATACGTAACTGCTCTGTTGCTTGTTCTGTCCCGGGTAGTCCTCCTTGCCAGACTGGAGTGAGAACGAGGATTCGATCAGTAACCGCGTAGCTCTCACACTACCAAGCAGCAGACAGAACGAAAGTTCTTCCTACAGTCGTGTAGGCTCTAGGCGCCAGTCAGAGAACCTAGACTCCTCGGAGTTGCTCGAACTGGGATGGTCAAAGAGGAGCTTCTCAAAGCATCGCCCGCCGATGATGTCTCTTGACGGCTTCACTGTCGGCGACTGAGTACGTGCTTCGTGCAGAAGGCGTACTCTCGCAACAGAAGCCTTCGTGTCAAGCAGCTGCCCGGGTTTCGGGGACGCAATGCGAACCTCAGATTGAGATTCGCTTCGTGCGTCTCTCTGCTCGCGCTTCGCAAATCTCCCTCTTCACACGCTTCGCCGGCCAGACGCCAGTACGCCGCGGGGGCCGGCGGAATTGCTCCATGCACGATGCGATCGACGAGCACCCGAACGGGCCGGACTGTTCAGCTAACGGCTTTTGACAGAGGCCGGTCGAACCGGCGATGTACGTGCCCAGATCGAAGATCGGCTCGCGCTCCTCGCCAGTCGGCATCGCGTTCTCGGTCAGCTCGAGAAGGCCCGGCGGCGAGGAGCCGCCGGAGCGAGGCCGCGAACGTTCTGTCGTGGACTTCACTGACGGCGCATCCGGCGACCCCTTGCAGGCGTCGCCGGATGCTGTACAACCATGTGCTCGCGGATTACTCGTCTAGGCCTGGGCTCTTCGTTCCCCCTTCTTGCGGTTTCTCGAACCGTTTCTCGGATTGGAATTGGCCTCCGCCAGGCAAGATAGGCTCGAACTGCTTCTCCAGAGCGAGGAAATATCGCTCGTAGGCGAGCTCTTCCCGGGCACCCTCGATCTTCGCCAAACACGTGAATACGTAGACGGGCTGGATGAAGTGCTGAGCGTCGAACATCCCGCGTTCGTAGTACGCAAGTCTCACGCCGGTCACCCGTACAGAGACGACGTCCGATGCGATCACCGGCCCCATCGGGTCCTCTTTCAGCTCGGCGACGGCCTCTTTCAGCATCCGACGCGGATACGTGCCGATCGCTTCCACCCCGCGCCACACGCGAAGGTATCCGGCCGGCTCACCCGCTGCGTCGAAGAAGATCTTCACCCTTCCGCCAGGGCCGACCGTCGCGAGTTGGTCCAGCGTTCTGCGGAGGGTCACGTTGAAGCCGAGAAGGACGTTGGTCCGTTCTCCCTTCTCCGACACCAGTTCCGCGCGATCCGTCGAGGTAGAGATCTCGTACCGCTCCCCCGGCAAGCCATACTCGGAGGCGAATTCGACTCCCACCGCCCTCAGCTCATCCAATGAAACTCGTTTCGCCCCGGCCCGCGTCGGGGCCGTGCTCCAGAGTCGCCCCATGTCACCGACAAACACACCACCTGAGATTCGCGCAACGTCCCCGTCGGCCCTCTCCCCCCAGCGCGAGCGTAGCGCGTCATACACCCACGATGCTTTGTTGTCGGCATAGGCCTCGAAGACGCGAAGTTCGCGGGCCAGGGTCCTCTCCATCTTATCGAGATTGAATTCCACATTCACATCGATACCCGAGCGCTGCGCGACGTTTCCCACACAGAGGAGCCCCACCGCGCACGCGACAAGCAGCACGATTCGTAACGATTTCATGGCATCCTCCTCAGTTGCAGTGGTGGAATGTGCACCAGTAGTAAGTAGCTGGATAGGGGTCGGAACACACGGAACCGTGCCCCCAGATGTGGTCATTGTAGGGATCGTTTGACGAGTTCGCGGCGCCCATCACGGACGCGATCGTTCCCGACCCTTCAGTCTGCTCGGCGGCGTAGAACCACGCTTGGACGACGGTCCACCCTGCGGTCAGCTTGTTCGCGAAGTGTGTCCCGCGGGAGCAGCTGTCGTGTGCAGTCGCCCCGAAGCTGCAGATCAGGTGCAGCCCCTGAAACGCATCCTCCCAGCATGTCCACTCGAAGTTCGGTTTCAGAACCGAGCAGTCATCGAGGATGAGCCACTCCAAATCGAGGTCACCCCATCGAGGGCCGTCCGTCGCACGCAGACGGCAGTCCTCGTGGGCTGTCTCACCGAACGCGAAGCGACAGGAGTTCCCATGATCCGCATGCATGGCGATGTCGACCGTATCGATCCAGGTCGCATCCCACGGCTCTTTGAAGTCCCTCTCCCATGCCCATTCGTTGCCGAAGTTGAATCGCCCTACATAGCCGTCCGCGACCAGTGCGTTGTAGAAATTGACTGCGACGTCATCTCTACATGAGAGATTCTCGTTTCCGCATGGTGAACAGACGTTGATCCACTCGATCCCGACTTCCAAGATCCCATCTTGAGCCCATCCCGCCATGGCGAGCGCGGCAAGAAGAACCAGCGTAACTACCACCATTCTTGACATTGGTCCCTCCTTTCCTGATAACTTCGGGTATTGCATGAACTGACTACATTTATGTTTATTAGATCACCTCCTTTATGTGATCTATCGCACTTCCCATTTATTATAGCATGGAAGACGCAACGAAAAAAGGGGAAGCGTCCACTGCGATACCCGTGCGAAGTTTCCAGCCGTCCAGCTTTCGGACGCGCAGCGGCCGTCGTACATCGTCGGGGTCAAACCTCCGCTGTTGTAGGGTGCAAACTGCCGTCGGCAAAGCAGCCGAGGAAGAGAAGGGCGCCTGCAAGGCAGGCGCATGAGAGAAGCTCCTAGATGGCTTCTCTCGCGTTGGGTCATGCAAGCTCCCTTGACCTCCACCCCTAAATCCGGTCCAACAGCCGTTGTCGGAGATTGGTATCCGAGCGCTGCTCTGAAGCAGTGGAAGTTGCCGCTCTGTAGACTCCAAAGCGCCTTTGGTTCTCCGCCACCCTTGGAACAGGACGTGCATCACCATGCTGCCACGTACGAACGCGTTCTACATCAGTCTCCCACGCTCCAAACCGCGAGATCGCTGTTGGTTTATGGGGTCTTGGGTTATCGGCTAGACACTCCTCTCCCCGTCAATCCCAGTCTGCCTCTATCCTGCCGCCAGCCAGACCTATGTAATATGGGAGGAGGACTGGCCAGTTCAGAACTAGGCGCGACAGACGAGGTAGCTCTACGATTCGATTTGTCATATGATAGCTCTCATGATTCGGACAGTCACACTTATCCTATTAATCGGATTCATCTGTACGATCAATCAGTCGGCGTCGGCCGAGGTCCCCCTGTCAGTTCCTTCTATCAACGCAACACCGGAGCAAGTCCAAACGGCGGCCGAGCAGATCGTCTTCTCGTTCGCCATGGCGGTCAACGAGATCCTTGATGGAGCGGCAATTGCACCCTCGGTTGAGGTCCGCAACACGCCTAATCTGGCGTATTTTGACCCCCGTACGCAAACGATCGTGATAGCACACTGGCCGACGCTTGATCAAGCGTTCCGTGAATTCTTCCTTGAACTCACCGACTCGGTGGATGACGCAGCTGCCTTTTTTGTCGGCTTGTTCAATACCTTCCTGGTTGCTCACGAGATGTCTCATTGGTTGTACTGGACACTAGGAATCGAACGCGACCACTACTCCTCGGAGCGCGAAGCCAACGACATGGCAGTCGCCTTCTTCCTAGGCATCGAGAACGGCGAAGCATATCTTCTCAGCTTGAGGCCGATGGTTGAGGCGGCACTCGCGCGGCTCTCCGATCCTGCCCCCTCGCAATCAGATGAAGCGCAGTTCTTCAACAACCAATATGGCTTGTTGGCGAGGGATCCCTACCAGTACGGTTACTACCAGTTCCAGTTCATTGTGGATTCGATTGACCGGCGCGGCGAGCTCGATTTCGCGACGCTGTTGGCAGAGCTGATCGCAAAGTGAGCCCATCTTGTCGAGGCTGGAAGTAGGAGATGATCCTCCCCGGGATTGCAACCGACTCCCATCTCCGAGAGGATTCAGGCAAGAAGCAAGCAGAGTTGCATCGCACCAAGGCACAACTCTAGCAAGCGCATGGGGCGGTGAACTACCATGCTGCGGCCAGCATCTGAGTTCTACATTCAGTCCTCCAGGCTCCAAACTGCGCTTCCCAACGCATCTAGAAGCCTCGGATCTCTGCAGCTGCCCTTACTCACTCTTCTCCATCAGTTTGACAGGCGTTCGCGATGCACTTGTTCATCTATGCGTGGAGAGCCGGAAACGAGTACGAATGCGAGAGGATCGCGCAGTTCTCCTGCGTCGACTGGGGAGGATCGGCTGAATCCACGGGATAGGGTCGAGACAAGTAGCAG
>CAZBSW010000111.1:0-6612 GCA_964494835.1 uncultured Thermotogae bacterium | reverse complement strand
ACGGTCAATGATCAGGCCTTTGCCGCCTTCGTCCACCGCTTCCTTGACGCGCGCGATGACCGCCTCACTAGGAACAAGGTGCCCCCCGATGCTTCCGATGTCGGCCTTGATCGCTGTTAGCGTAACCTCCATCCTTTCCCCCCTCCCGGACAAGTCAGGATAATTCTGATAGCGAGATTATAATTCCCGGCTCGCTCGTGATAAAGGGGAAATGGTACCCGTTTGAATTGGCTGGATATCTGGGGCGCTCACTCGCGACATCGCATAGGGTGTGGTATCATGCAGGCATGCGAGTAGGCGTTGTACAAATGCACCCTGTCTTCGGCGCGGTAGATGCCAACATCGACCGGGCCGCGGCCCTGATGAGCACCGAACACAGCGATCTCTGGATTCTGCCGGAGCTTTTCGCTACCGGGTATCAGTTCGCGTCCGCCGATGAGGCGCGTTCGTTTGCCGAGCCGGTGCCGGACGGTCCGACGACGGCGCGGTTGATCGATATCGCCCGCAGATCGGACGCGTTCATCGCCGCAGGCCTGCCCGAAACTGCCGATGGAAACGTGTACAACGCCGCCGTCATCGTCGGCCCCGACGGCCTCCTCGACCGGTATCGCAAAATCCACCTCTTCTTTCAGGAGAAGGAGCTCTTCACACCTGGCGATTTGCCGTTCCCAATCGTTGATATCGGCCTTGCCAAGGTGGGAATGATGATCTGTTTCGATCATTTCTTTCCCGAGGCGTCGCGAACGCTTGCCCTATCTGGCGCGCAGGTGATCGCTCACCCGGCCAACCTCGTGATGCCGCTTTGCGCTCAGCTCACCATGCGTGTGCGTGCAATGGAGAATCGCGTGTTCACAGCCACGGCGAACCGGATAGGAGAGGAGGCGCGCACCGACATCACTCTCTGTTTCACCGGCGAGAGCCAGATCGTGTCTCCCAAGGGAGAGATCCTCGTTCACCTAACATCGATGGAGGAAAAGGCGCAGACGGCGGAGATCGATCCAAGAGAGGCACTCGACAAGACGATCAATATGCACAACGATCTCCTCGCCGATCGACGGACGGAGTTCTATCGCACCGGAATAGCATAGGATCGGCACGTTGACTTCACGTCTCCATGCATCCACAATCGCGATAAGATGCTATTAACAAAGGTGCGAACATCCATCTCGGAACACTCGATGCTGAAACAGGGGGACGGCGTCATCGTCGCCGTCTCGGGCGGGGTGGACTCGATTGTGACGCTGGATCTACTCTGCCGACTGGCACCCGAATACCGGTTGGATCTCTCCATCGCCCACCTCGATCACCGTTTGCGCGGAACGGAGTCGGAGACAGACGCCCGTTTCGTGGCGGAGACCGCACAAGAGCGCGGGTTGCCGCTCATCAGTGAGTCAATCGACGTACGCGCGGCAGCGAGAAAAGACAAGACGGGCATCGAAGAGGCGGCGCGCAAGGTACGCATGCAATTCCTTCGTGACGCAGCGGCACGCGCCGGCGCCACGAAGATCGCCGTCGGCCACACAGCGGACGACCTGGCAGAGACGATGCTGTTCAATCTCCTCCGCGGCACCGGACCACGCGGCCTCATCGGGATCAGACCGGTGTCGCTTCCGTTCATCCGCCCTCTGATCGGTGTGACGCGAGCCGACGTTATCGCCTACGCGCAAGGGCACGGTCTTCGTTGGCGCGAGGACCGGTCGAACACCGACCTCGCATTCACGCGAAACCGTATCCGCCACGAGGTCGTCCCTTTGCTCACGGGTTTCAACCCCAGCCTCATCGAGCGGCTGGCAGAGACGGCCGATCTCATCCGCGAGGAGGAAAGCGCGTTCTCCACTCTCCTCGACGGTCCATGGAGGACTGCCGTTGTCGATGAAGGGGAAGGAACGATCTCGCTTTCTCGGGACGCTCTGACGAAGTGCGCGCTCGGCCTGCGCCGAGCTCTGTTGCGTCGAGGACTGGAGCGCATGCGCGGCAACCTGCACGGAATCGCAAAGGCGCACATCGACGCCCTGTGCCGGCTGGTCGATTCTCCCTACGGCCATGGAGAAGCGCACATTCCGGGCGTGTTCGTCCGTGTGCAGGGAGACGAACTTGTTCTCAGCATGGCACTGCCGAGGCTAGTGCCGATGCCGACTCAGGCGCCGGTATCGCTTGGAAGTTCATCCTTCCCGGAATTCGGAGTTGTACTGGAGATCGAAACGACCTCGTGGAACAAAGATCTCAAATCGCTCGCCGACAAAGAGCGGAATGTGGAGATCGTGGACGCAGACAAGGTGTCATTCCCTCTCTATCTTCGCGCTCGCCTGCCCGGGGATCGCTTTTCGCCGCTCGGTCTCTCCGGCTCGAAAAAGCTCAAGGACTTTATGATCGACGCGCACATCCCCGTGTACCGTCGCGACCGGATGCCGCTCTTGTGCGACCAAACGCGTATCATCTGGATCATCGGAGAAAGGATATCAGACCTAGTCCGTGTCGATGCCGCCACACAACAGGTCCTTGTCATGCGCTGGAAGGAGATCGTTTGATCACAACAATACTTGTGTTCGCCGGAACGTTGCTCATCCTCGTGGGGGTGCATGAGGGAGGCCACTTCCTGGCGGCAAAGCTCACCGGCGTATACGTGAAGGAATTCGCCATCGGATTCGGCCCTAAGCTCGTCTCATTCTCCGGTCGCGAGACACGCTACTCCATTCGCGTCATCCCGTTCGGCGGATACGTTCTCCTCGCAGGCGAGGACAGGCAAGAGGAATCGGACGAGATTCCCCACGATCGTCTCCTGTACAACAAACATCCGATCGTGCGCATCCTGATCAGCCTTGCCGGACCGGCCGCAAATCTGTTGACAACCCTGGTTATCATTCTCCTCGTGTTGTGGTCGTTCGGTACTCCTCTGCTGCAGGTGGCTGGCGTGCTCGATGACATGCCTGCAACCGGCGTGCTGCAGGCGGCCGACCTTGTCCTCACGGTGAACGGTCGACAGGTGTTCACCCTCGACGCGCTCAGCCGCGTAGTACAAGCTGCGAACGGAAGTCCGGTTGAGTTTCGTGTAAAGCGAGACGGCAAGACGCTGACTTATGCGATAACACCCCGATTCGTCCCCGATGAGAACCGCTACGTGGTGGGTGCCTATTTCCTGCCCACTACCTACACGAACGTGCTCACGTACGTTGATCCCGCATCCGTATTGGGCACAGCCGGGTTGGAGACGGACGATCGTATCATCGCCACGGGCGGTCAGCCGGTGACGACCGGTGTGGGATTCGTCGATCTACTGAACACGCTGCTCCCGCGTGATACGGTGCCGATAGCGGTCGAACGTGGGGGAACACAGGTGAATCTCAGCATCGCCAGCGCCGGTTTGGACGCCGCCCATCTGCTCGATGGGGTGGATTTCGGCAACACCGGCATCATCTTCAGCAGACCGGGGTTGATCAGCGGACTCACGCTCGGAGCCGGTCAGTTCTCTTCGTATTTGAAGGCGATGTTCAACGCTCTGCACGACGTGATCACGCGCCGGATTGCTGCGAGTAAGGCGATCGCTGGGCCGGTAGGAATCGCAAATCTCCTCGGAGAAGGATTCAGGGAGGGGCCGTCGGTATTCCTGCAGATCTTCTCATTCCTCAGTCTTAGCTTGGGGCTTTTCAATCTGATTCCGTTCCCCGCCCTCGATGGCAGCCGGGCTGCGTTCGCGCTGTACGAGATCGTGCGCAGAAAACCGATCCCGCCGGAGAGGGAAGGGGTGATCCACCTGATCGGCTTCTTCATCCTGATCGCGGTGATGCTCCTCGTAACCTATCAAGACATCCTCGCTCTGTTCCGCTGAATGTTCCTTGGATAAGTCGCCTCGTGGCAGGTGTTACTGAAGCGAACGTTCGATAAGGGCAACACACATCGCCGATATCCCCTCGCCGCGGCCGACTGCCCCCATCCCTTCACTTGTCGTTGCCTTGAGGCTGATTCTATCGGAGGAAAGACGGAGGATACGGCCGAGAGCCGCTTTCATAGCAGGAAAATGACCCGTGAGCTTCGGTTCTTCCGCCACCACGGTGACGTCGACGTTCACCGGCTGCCATCCTTCGCCGCCGAGGAGCTGCAGCACGCGATCGAGAAGAACAAGGCTGGAGATGCCGCAATATTGCGGATCGGTGTCGGGGAAGTGCGTCCCGATGTCGCCCCGACCAGCGGCACCAAGGAGGGCGTCACACACGGCATGAATGAGGACATCGGCGTCGGAATGGCCGGCAAGGCCACGTGTGTGCGGAATCTCCACTCCGCCGATGATGAGCCGGCGACCTTCGACAAGGCGATGGAAGTCGATCCCAAATCCGATACGTAATTGAGTAATTGAGTGATTGAGTGATTGAGTGATTGGAGGATCGCTTGCGCCCACAGCCTTTCCGTCTCTTTCTGATAAGTTATCGTTCATCCCCTAAATCTCCCGCTCATTCAAATTCATCAATCTCCCGATTTCTTGCGGGCCGTGTGTCTTGATGCTACGAAGATCGCCAGGAGTTCCTTGGCTTCGTCTATCAATCCACGCGCCCTTTCTTCGGGGAAAATCCCCGATTCCACAAGAAGCTCCAACCAGAAAACCGTCTCGTCGGCCTCTTCGACAACTACGCTGAGCTTCGCTGCAAACTCTGCTTTGGATCTTGCGCGGCACACGGCGCGGTAGTTGGCGGCGACGGATGTGCCCGATCGAAGCACCTGCCTGCCAATGATTCTTGCCTCTTCTGTCTTAGGCAACTTCCTAGACATCCGTATGATTGTTGGGGCAAAGGTCTTTGTCCGTATCTGAAGCTCTTTCGCCCTTTCCAATGAATTGCCTTCCGTTTTTTCAATCACTCAATTCCCCGCTCTCCCGATTCCTCAATAAGCGCACGCACCGTGTTAACGGCAAGTGAAAACGAGAAGCCACGGCGTGTAAGGAAAGATACCGTGCGCTGCATGCGGCGGTCACGATTGACACCACGGTAGCGAGCGAAGCGCGCCCGAGCAAGTTGAACGGCAATTGACCGCTCTTTCTCTTCAGGATACAGATGCTCAATCGTTGCGGTGATGATCTGCGGATCGATCCCCTTGTCCGTGAGTTCGAGCCTGACCGCTCGTCGCGACAATGGATGATGCAACAGCCGATCTTCAACCCACAGCCGGGCGAACACATCATCGTCGAGGAGGCCGGCACGTTCCGCCTTGTGCAGGACCTCCTCTACTTCTCGCTCTTGAAAGCCGAGCAACTTCAGCCGTTTCTGTGCCTCGGCCACGCTTCGCGGCCGATAACGCAACAATCGCATCAGCGCCTGCCAGGGATCACGCGGCGTTTGCTTCCTCCTCCGCGGGCATTGTAGCAGTGACGGGCAGTCCCGCCTTCTCCCGGATCGCCGCCTCGATCGTGTCGGCAAGCTCGGGATCGTCTTCCAATGCACGGGCGCTGTTCCCCAGTCCCTGCCCGAGGCGATTATCCCCAAACGAGTACCACGAACCGCTGCGCGAGATAATCCCGAGCGCCTCGCCGGTATTGACAAGATCGCGCGAGCGCACGATCCCCTTGCCGTAAATGACGTCAAACGTCGCCTCTTTGAACGGGGGAGCAACCTTATTCTTGACCACACGTACGTTCACGTGCGTCCCCACATGATCAGCGCCTTCCTCGATCTTCCCCGAGTTCCACATGTTCAACCGGACTGAGGCGTAGAACTTGAGAGCACGGCCGCCGGAGGTGGTGGTGGACGGCCCGAAGCGCGTGCCGCTGATCATCGAGCGTAGCTGGTTGGTGAACACAACTATCGTCTTCGACTGCGATATCGCACCGGCAAGCTTCCGCATCGCTTGACTCATCAGCCGCGCCTGCAATCCGACCTGGGAGTCACCCATCTGCCCTTCGATCTCCGCTGTTGGGACGAGGGCCGCTACCGAGTCGATAACGATAATGTCGACCGCACCGCTGCGGGTCAGTTGTTCGGTGATCTCCAGCGCCTGCTCGCCGGAATTCGGCTGCGAAAGAAGAATGTGATCGAGATCAACGCCGAGTGCACGCGTGTACGTCGGATCGACGGCGTGCTCGGCGTCGATGAACGCCGCCGTCCCATTACGCTTCTGCACCTCGGCGATCATATGGAGGGCAAGCGTCGTCTTACCGCTCGATTCCGCGCCGAACACCTCGATAATCCTCCCGCGAGGGACACCGCCCACTCCGAGTGCGATGTCAAGGGCGAGCGACCCGGTAGGTATCGTCTCCACCTGCAGCACCTGCGCCCCGTCGCCGAGCCACATGATCGCCCCATCGCCGTACACCTTCTTTATCTGTTTCAGTGTGCTTTCGAGTACCTCTCGCTTGCCCATCCTGTTCCCCCTCCATCTGGTCTTTCATCTATTCTATGTAATCGCCGCAGTGAGTGCAAAGCTAATGAAGCGCCATTGCAGACGGGGTTACAGAAAACACCGCCACGATTTTGCTTGACAAATACAGGAAAACCGTTATATACTACAATTAGTTCATGAAGATACAAATGAATCATGCACTAGACCTTGAAAAAGGTAACTCTACTGTGAAGTAGGGACACAAAGCCGCGGATCTTCTGAGACAGCCGGGCTGCCATGGTCGGGGAG
>CAZBSW010000110.1:0-6653 GCA_964494835.1 uncultured Thermotogae bacterium | reverse complement strand
CTTCTAACCTATGCATGAGCTGTCATCAGGGGCGCGAGTCCACGGCTGACGTTAACGCAGCTGTGGCTGGTGTAGAAGCGGATGCGGTGCTCCCTGAGCAGGGGTTCATCAACGTTCACTACTTCGCTGCCGGAGCGACGAAGCTGGGAAGCGAGGCGCAAGGCGCCTATGAGTACGACGGGCAATCGTACCTCGGTCGCTACAAGCATACAGCCAACTACACCAGCTGCGGCCAATGCCATGACGTGCACAAGCTCGATGTCAAGGTCGACGAATGCGTCATGTGTCACGGAAGCAAAGATCCGGCTACGTTCCGAATGGGCGGTGCCGACTATGACGGTGACGGCGATACGGCCGAGGGCTTGAAGGGCGAGATCGACACGCTCCTTGCCGAGCTTTACGCGGCGATTCAGTCTTACGCGGCCGACGCCGGTACGCCGATCGTCTACGACAGCAGCACCCATCCGTACTGGATGAAAGACAGCAACGGAAACGGTATGGTCGATGAAGGTGAATCAAGTCGCGCCAACGCGTACACGGGCAGTTTCACACCTCGCTTGCTCAAGGCGACGTACAACTACCAATTCGTGGTGAAGGATCCGGGAGGGTTTGCTCACAACGGTAAGTACCTGATCCAGATCCTCTATGACACGTTGGTTGACCTCGGTGCTGACGTGAGCGGACTGGTGAGACCGCAGATGTAAAGACCCCAAAAGGGGAAGCAAGCAAGCCTGATTGAGAGGGTGGCCATGCGCCCCCTCTCGTTTCTTGATTCATGGGCATTCGTGAACAAGCCAATCACCGGTTGATTTCGACACTTTCCGCCGGTATGATTTCTGCAGCATGTCACAAGGGAAAGGGACTGCATAAGTGGAATCAGGTGCGACATCACAAGATGGGGCTCACCGCGATAGGCGCCGACGCCGGCTGCCTTATCTTGTCGGCAGCGCGATAGTTGTCGTCGTGGTCGGATGGCTTCTGTACACAAACATCGGCGGCGCTACGGCTCCGTACATGACGGTGTCCCAGGTGCTAGCTGGGGGTGCATCCGATCGCATTGTCCGGGCCATGGGGAACGTGGTTGGCGATTCAATCGTGTGGGATCCGGAGGAACTTCTCCTTCAGTTCGACTTGACGGAAGATGAAGATTCAATCTCGGTCCGCTATCACGGCGCGCGACCCGACCTTCTTCAGGACGGGATTCAAGCCGTTGTCGAAGGACGCTACCAGGGTGAAGGCCGGTTCGAAGCTGCGGCGATCCTCCTTAAGTGCCCGTCTAAGTACCAGGAGGAATAGCGGATGGCAAGCATCGGATCATGGACCCTAATTGTTTCATTCGTCGTTTCGTTGTACGGGGCGCTGGCGGCCTTTATTGCCCGGCGGCGGCAGGCGTCGATGTTGGCGGACAGTGCCGAGAAGACGTTGTGGGTCGTTGCCGGACTCACAACCGCAGCGTGCGCGATCCTGCTATATGCGTTGCTGACGTATCAATTCCAGATCCAGTATGTTTATGGGCACACCAGTACCCACCTGCCGATCATCTATCGCATCTCGGCGTTTTGGGCCGGCGAACAGGGGTCGCTTCTTCTGTGGTTCTGGTTTATCGCAGTGCTGGCACTGGTGGCAGTACTGTTCCGCCCCCGGACCGATCCGACCAGATCCTATTTGGTGTGCATTCTTTCGCTGGTCAATGCGTTCTTTGCCGGTCTGATTCTGCTGACGAGCAATCCCTTTGACGTCTACCCGACGGTCCCAAGTGAAGGAGCTGGCATGCTCCCGTTGCTGCGGAATCCCGGAATGGTACTACATCCCCCCATCCTTTTCCTCGGCTACGCTGCCTACGCAATCCCCTTTTCCTCGGCGCTTGCTGCCCTATGGAGCAACGGCCTGAACACCGATTGGCTTCAACGGACACGCCGTTGGAGTCTGTTTGCCTGGGCGGCTCTGGGGTGCGGGATCCTGATCGGTGCATGGTGGGCCTATGTTGAGCTTGGTTGGGGTGGGTTCTGGGCCTGGGATCCGGTAGAGAATTCCTCGCTGATCCCGTGGTTGATCGGCACAGCGTTCGTTCATTCGACGATTGTGGAGGAGCGAGTTCACAAGCAGCGTCGGTGGAATCTGATCCTGCCGGCACTTGCGTTCGCGTTCTGCCTGTTTGCCACCCTTGTGACGCGCGGCGGCGTCATCGTTTCCGACTTACACGGATTCTCCAGCTCGATCCAACCGATAGCAGTCTACTTGTTCGCGGCGATCGTCGTCAGCCTGTTGGTCCCGCTGGCGCTGATAGTCCGTCGTCGTCGGACGTTCTCTGATCAGATCTTTCCAGAGGGACTGGTCTCCCGTGAAAAGATCTTCCTACTAGTCAATGTGCTTTTCTGCGGTATTGCAGCTATCGTCTTCATCGGAACCGTTTATCCATCCCTGGTTCGCGCGATCAGCGGCAACATGGTCAGCCTTGGAGCATCCTTCTTCAACCGAGTGGCGAGCCCATTCATGCTGGCTGTTATTGCGGTGATCGGCATCTGCCCGTGGCTGGCCTGGGGGCGCACTCGTGGCAAGGCTGCAAGGAGGTTCGTTCTTCCACTCGCGCTCGGCGTGTTGGCCGTTATCCTGTTGGTTGTGTTCGGAATCCGCTCACCGGTATCTCTTGTAGCTTCATTCATCTGCGTCTTTGTACTAGTCTCGCTCTTGACGGTCCTACTCAGCGATCTGGCGACAGCGGGGCGTGGGAGAAGCGGCTCGGCGCGCATTTTCGCCATCATGACCAAGCTCCGACGTTCGCACCGCCGCTACGGTGCTCATCTGGTGCATTTCGCGGTAGTTCTCATCGTCATCGGGGTCGCCGGATCGACGTTACACAAAGCGGAACAGCTCGTATCTCTCAATCCCGGTGAATCGGTCGACTTCAAAGGATATCGACTAACCTATGAGAACTTTGGCGTCGACACCATTAACGGGGTCCCCGAGACGTACGAAAGCCACGTCAGATACGAGACAACGCTAGTTGCGACACGAGACGGGTCGGCCGCCCGAACGCTGCGACCGGAGAAGGATTACCACTGGATGCTCGACAGCCCGTGGATGACGGAAGTCGCCATCTCGAGCACAGTCTTTGAGGACCTGTATGTGGTACTGGCAAGCCTGGACGAGGACGGGAGGGCGAGCTTTGATCTTGTCCTCAACCCGCTCGTCAGTTGGCTGTGGTTCGGGGGCGCTCTCCTTCTTGTCGGAGCCGCTCTCGCCGCTTGGCCGACCTGTCGGCCCGCCGTGGAGGGAAAGGTCAATGTCTAGATTCTCCAACGTGATCGGTGTTGCTTTGCTCGCCAGTCTCCTGTTCGCAGGAGTCGCGTGGGCGCAGGAGGGTGGGGTGATCGAAGGGCGCGTTCTCAACGCCACGGCGGATGACACCCCGATTGCCGGAGCAGTTGTCACACTTCGAATCTGGCAAACTGGGCAGGAACTCCCCGGTATGGAAGCGAACACGGATGAAGATGGGCAGTTTTCTTTCTCCGATCTTGAAATGATCGACCATGAGTATCAACTTCTGGTTACCTATCAGGATGTCACTTACGCATTTGCCAAGAAGACGTTCCTCCCCGAAGAGAGCAGGATCACTGACACGCTTTCCGTCTACGACACGACGCACGATGATAGCTTGCTCGTGGTGGATAGAGCTCATATGATCATCGATGCCGATGAGCAGCGTCTGCATGTTCAGGAAGTCCAGGTCTTAACCAACACCAGCCAGTCAACGTACACGGCAACGGGTTTGGTGTCCGGCGACGGAGTAATCCGCTTTCCCCTTCCGATCGGTGCCGCCGACCCTAAGTGGCTTGGCGGGTTCTCTTCCGGGTCGGTCGCGATTTCGGAGTCCGGCTTCAACGTCAACTCTCCCCTACTTCCGGGAACAGTCCAGGTGACGTTCAGCTACACACTTCCCTTCTCTGCGTCGCCGTACGCGGTCCAGAAGACGTTTCCGTACGCGGTCGACCATCTTGACGTATTTGTTCCAACGAGTGGGATAGAGGTCTCTGCTCCTCAGCTTGTGCAAGGCGATCCGATTGCGATGCAAGCCGGTCGCTATGACCACTTCTCCGGCGAACAACTCCCGTCGGGTACGAGTGTGGCAATCGAGTTCAGACGGGCAGAATCCCAGCAGGTGAAGTCGCCATCTGCCTCGGCTGCTGGCCCCGGACCAACGACTGTGATTGTCATTGTCGTGGTCGTCGTGTTGGTCGTTGCCGTTCTCATCTTCCCGTTCATTCGCCGGGTCCGCAGGAATACGGGCTGATGATTCACATTCGCGAGCTCACCCGGTCATACGGACCGATCTGCGCGTTACGCGGCGTCAACCTTGACGTCGAGGATGGGGAGTCGGTGGCTATTCTCGGTCCCAACGGAGCGGGGAAGACGACACTGCTGCGTATCCTGGCTACGCTGTTGAATCCGAGCAGCGGCGAGGCTCAGATTAATGGGAAAGACTTAAGTACGAGGTCATACGACATCCGAGCAAGACTTGGATTTGCATCGCACCGATCGCTTCTATACGACAACCTCACAGTAGAGGAGAACCTGGCTTTCTACGGCAAGCTCTATCATGTTCCGGGGCTGGTGGTGCGAACGGAGGAGGTCCTTCGAACGGTGGGCCTACTTTCGCGGCGGCGAAGTCGTACAGGGACCCTCTCACGTGGGATGCAACAGCGCCTATCGCTGGCGCGAGCGATCATTCACAAGCCCGATCTGATGCTTCTAGACGAGCCCTATGCGGGGCTCGATCAGGAATCGGTTGAGATGTTGGAGGTTCTGCTCAATGCGGTCCGAAGTGAAGCGAGAACAGTGATCATGACCACCCACAACTTGGAGAGGGGGCTGAGCCGATCCGACCGCGTGGTAATCCTCACCAAGGGGCGGGTTGCTTTCGAGGCTCCCAGTTCATCGTTGACCCTCCAGCAGCTGCGGGAATCCTATTGGAAGACCTGTCAACCGGCCGTCGGGGCGGGAGAGGTGCCTTCATGAACACGATCCGAAGCGCCCTGATCATCGTGTGGAAAGACATGATCGCTGAATGGCGAACCAAAGAGATGTTCAGCTCCATGTTCGTGTTCATTCTGTTGGTTCTTGTCATCTTCAAATTCAGCTTTGATCTACGTATCTCCAACGCCACGTTGCTCGCGCCGGGAATCCTATGGGCGGCGTTGACATTTGCCGGTACGCTCCAATTGGGCCGGGCGGCGTCTCTGGAAGTCGAGGACGAGCATGTGGATGGCCTCCTCCTTGCCCCGATGCCGAGGAGCGCGATATATGTGGGCAAAGCACTGGGAAATCTCGTGTTTATGTCGATCACCGAACTGATCATGCTGCCCATCTTCTCCGCTCTGTTCAATCTAAACCTGTTTCAGCCGCTCATCCTGCTTGGGATCTTCCTCGGAACCGTTGGATTTGCCTCGGTGGGAACCCTCTTGTCAGCCATGGCAGCCCATTCCAGAGCGCGCGAAGTCATGCTTCCTGTAGTCCTGTTTCCGATTATTCTGCCGGTCGTTATCGCTGCCGTCAAGCTTACCGCAGGGGTCATTGATGGTGCCCCTTGGAAGGAGTTGGTTACGTGGGTGAGAGTCCTGATCGCGTTCGACGTCATCTTCCTGGTAATCTCTCTGATGACGTTTCGGTTCGTGGTGGAAGGATAATTCGACAAGATATTCGGGAAGGAGGTCATCTGCATGATGAAGAGTATCTGGAAGGCTGGTCCGCTCCTGTGGTTGAGCGCACTGATGATTATCACGGCTGTTTGTGCGGTCTTCCTCTATGCGCCCACCGAGCGGACGATGGGCGACGTCCAAAGGATATTCTACTTCCACGTATCGTCCGCCTGGGTTGGGTTCTTTGCATTCTTCGTCACGTTTGCGGCGGGGATCACATATCTTCGCACCAAGAAGCGGTTGTGGGATATCGTGGGCCAAGCGTCGTCGGAGATCGGTATCGTCTTTACCGCCATGGCGGTACTGACCGGTTCAATTTGGGCGAAACCAACGTGGAACGCATGGTATCCGTGGGAACAGGAACCCAGGCTGATTCTCGTTTCAATCCTGTTGCTGATCTACTTCGCGTATCACATGCTGCGAGCGTTTATTCGTGAATCGGAGCAGCGGGCACGCTTTGCCGCCGTCTACGGGATCGTAGCTTTCGTCGGCGTGCCGCTGACGTTCATGTCGATTCGCTGGTGGCAGAGTCTTCATCCTGTTGTCTTCACGAGCAAGAGTAGCGGGCTAACTACCCCCATGCTCTGGACTTTCTTATTCTGCCTGTTGTCGTTCACGATCCTATACTTCGTGTTCCTGATTCAGCGTTGTCGCCTTTCGATCCTGTCGGATCAAGTCGAGGATCTGAAGCGACGAGTGCTTCAGGAATAGCTAAGGAGAAGAATTATGGCCTATCTAGCCGCCGCTTATGCCGTCTTCTGGGGCGTGACCTTCCTCTATGTCTTCAGCATTGCGTCTCGACAAAGACGCCTTCAGCGGGAGATCGACGTCCTGAAAGAGACACTCCGAGACGAGAGTCGATAGCTCGACGAAAACTGGCCTGAGTCGAATCCGTGCCGACGTGGGTGAACGTGTCAGTTCCCCGGATGATTCCATCCACGGTCGAGTTCCTCGGAA
>CAZBSW010000109.1:0-6664 GCA_964494835.1 uncultured Thermotogae bacterium | reverse complement strand
ATGCCCTCCCACGTTCGCTTTGCAATAGAGCCCAGTGGCCGGGCTGATGAACGTGACAGTCGACCGACCACTCATAGGCACGTTCGTCCCAGTGAGCGTGCCCATGGAGAAGATCAACGGCGCGGCGGGAGAAAGCGGATCGATCGAACCGCCCAGGCGTCGCGCTAACATCGCTGCGGCAATGCCGCGGCCACCAAGAAAGCGGGCTACATCTTTCGAATCGATATCAGACCAGTTGATTCGACGCTGCGAGAGATCGACTTCGAGCACCACTTGCCGATCCGGCCGCCATTTATCCATGGTCTTCCTCCTCTTCCCCTCCCAACTGGAGCGCCTGAGGCTTGCGACAGACTTTTACGCAGGCAGGGTCTCCGCCACAGAGATCACAGACGAGGGGGACTTCATCATCCCCCGAAAGGCGAATCCCCCCATATGGACAGGCTTCTTCGCACGCCCCGCAACCGATACAGACCTCACGATCGACCAAGATGTGGCCGAGATCCGGCGATATCGTCAAAGCTCCTAGGGGGCACCCCTTCACACAGAAGCGTTCTGGACACTGCACGCAGACCATCGGTCGGAAAATCCCATCGTTCTCGTTGCGCCCGATCTGAATGCGAGAGGAGCCCAATCGAAACGTGTCCTCATGCTCGAACGTACAAGTCAGGACGCAGCTCTCGCACCCCGTGCAGCGCTCCTGATGAACTCGTAGCCTCATGTCTACCGCCTTCCACCACCGCGGCTACTTCGTCCCAACGGTTCTTCCATAACCCAGCGACATTCGGGCTGATTACGGAAGATCCGCGCCCCCCAGGTGAACCGAATCTCCGGGTTGAACCCATTGACGAATCCGCGATCCCCTTCGCAGAAGACCTGGGCGATCTCATGAAACAGGTCGGGAGCAAGGTCGTACATCTCGAGGGTACTCTTGATCACGCACGCATGATTGTGAAAGACAAGTCGTTTTCCGTCCCATTCGGTGTCAGGCCCAGTAGGATACAGAGACTCCCACACTTCCTTCAGTGCGGCCAGATCATTCCTCCCAGCCTTCTTTGCCATGGCCCGACCGAAACGGACACCGGCATCGTACATTGCTTTTCCACAGATGTCCTTGGCGACCTGTCGTCCATAGTTCTCCTCAAGAGCGATCCAGATCTCAAGATAGACGGTCGCCTCCCATTGATAGCCTGTTCCCAAATGCCCGATGTAAGTTTCGTTCATGCTTGGTCCTCCCTTGCTTCATGTAGCATCACCGCGCGAAGACACCCTGTACCCCGCTTGTCAAACGCCGTCGAGATCGCATCCCGCCACTGCGAGATGGGGAAGCGATGAGTAATAAGAGAATCGTGACTCACCCGGCCGCTGGACAGTAGATCCACGGCAATCTGGTAGTCGCGGATCATGCCGGTGGTAGAGTAGCTGTTCGACGATAGAATGTGGATCTCATCGAACAGCATCTTCAGCAGATCGACCGGCCGCTCACCGTCGAAGATTCCCGTCATGATTACCCTGCCGCCTACGCGACACATCTTGATCGCCTCATTGATAACGTTCGTACGGCCTCCGACGCCCTCGTAGACCGCATCAACGCCACGGCCGTCGGTTAGTTTCCGAATCTCCTCAACTGGATCGGTATCCTGTGTGAGCAGGACGACTTCATCTGCACCCGCCCGGTGCGCCGCATTCGCCTGGAATTCATACTTTGCCGTGGCGAAAACGCGAGTGACCCCCCACGCCTTGAGGCACTGGATCAGATCGATCCCAATAACGCCGGCGCCCAGTACAGCAACCGTGTGACCGGGAGCTGACTGGCCGATGGCCAGTGCGTGAACCCCGACAGCCAAGACGTCGATCAGCGCCGCCGACTCGAAACTAACGTGGTCCGGGAGCTTGAACAACCGGCTCTCATGTACAATCGAGTACTCGCCGTAGCCTCCGGGCAACATCTCGACAATCGGGATCCCCACGTGCGTCAACCCTCGTTGACAGATGTGGTACTGGCCGACACTGCACGGCTGACAGATCGGAAATCGCCCGAGTTCCAAACAGCCGTGCAGCGGTTCGACGGCCACACGGTCCCCCGGTCTTAGATGCGTCACTCCCTCGGGCACCTCCTCAACAATTCCTGCGGTCTCGTGTCCCAAGATTGCCGGCAAGTTCCGGTCGGGTATGAATCCACGGGTTTGGCCATCGAGGTAGTGAAGATCCGACCCGCAAATTCCTACCGCTCGATTCCGAACCAGCACCCATCCTGGTTTGACCTTCGGCTTCGGAAACTCCCGCAACTCCAACCCTTCCGGCCAACGACCGCCATCCCACACTACGGCCTTCATCATCTCACTCATGAGCACCTCCTTGTAGTGATGCTTCTCGATCCTCATCCCCGTACAGGTGACACCAGACGGAAGTATCTCCGACGGCGTATTCCTCGGGTTCTGCGGCTCGGCAGATCTCGAGGCACTGAGGGCAACGCGGGTGAAAACGACATCCGCGTGGGGGCTTTGTCGGACTGGGGATCTCGCCCTTAAGGGGCGGCTCGGAATCTCTCATCGACGGATCCGGAATCAGAACCGATCCGATCAACGCGCAAGAGTACGGATGCAATGGCCGGTCCAATACGGAAGCCGTCCTCCCCAGCTCCACGGGTTTGCCCAAGTACATCACGAAAAGCCGATCGCAGAGCTGCCTCACCACGCTCAGATCGTGAGTAATAAGAACATACGACAGACCGAGTTCTCTTCGTAGCTGCAGTAGCAGCGAGATAATCTGCGCCTGGAGTGACAGATCCAGCGCGGATGTCGGCTCATCTAGCAAGAGGATCTCGGGCTTCGGGGCAATGGCGCGAGCGATCGCAATGCGCTGCTGTTGGCCGCCGCTGAACTGGTGCGGAAGCTTGCGAATGTCTGATTCACAGAGGCCCACGAGTTCCAACAATGCCTGCACGGCAGCCTTTCGTTCCCGCCTTGACATCTTTGCAAGATGAATTAACGGCTCGGAGATAACCCGTTCCGCCGAAAAACGCGGGTTGAGCGATCCACCGGGATCCTGAAACACCATCTGGACATTGCGCAGCAGTTGCTTGCGCATGCGTCGACGAAAGATGCTAACTCCCTTCAACCTCACATCGCCCGACGTCGGACGGTACAGCGACATAGTGCAGCGCGCAAGGGTGGTTTTTCCGGATCCGGATTCGCCGACTACACCAACCGACTCGCCCGTTGTCAAAGAGAACGACACCCCGTCCAGGGCGTGAACGACTTTCGGCACCAGTGGGACGTCGCCGGGAACAGAGAAGTGCTTCACCAAACGATCGACGGAAAGCAGCTGCTCACTCACTGGCCGCCCCTCCCTTATCGAACAGATGACACGCAATCCTATGTCCTCCGTTAAGTACGGTGAAGTCGGGGTGTATGTTGGAACAAACGGCCATTGCATGCTCGCAGCGTGGGTGGAACGGGCAGCCGCTCGGAAGGTTGAGCGCCTCAGGGACATTGCCGGGAATTGGCGCCAGTTCATTCCTGGCTCCTACCTGTGGTATGGCACCAAGCAGCGCACGCGAGTACGGATGGCGTGGCACGGCGAAGAGCGTACGAACGTCGGTCTCCTCCAAGACCTTCCCCGCATACATTACGACAACTCGATCACAAAGGTTGGCAATGACACCGAGATCGTGGGTAATCATCCACTGAGAAGCGTTGGTCCTGGCGCGTAGTTGGAGCAGAAGGTGAATTAGCTGCTTTTGCACGGTAACGTCGAGCCCAGTGGTCGGCTCGTCGAGGATCAACAACACAGGATCGCACATCAGCGCGATCACAACCATTACACGCTGGCACATTCCCCCCGAAAGCTGATGAGGATAGCGGGACATCACCCTCTCCGCGTCTGGAATGCTTACCTCCTTCAAAAGGTGGACGGCATGCTTAGTGGCGTCCTTCTTGGACGCCCGCGGGGTATGCCGCAAGAAAACGCGCTCCATCTGCTCCCCCACCCGTAGCACAGGGTTCAGAGCGCGCGTAGGATTCTGGAAACACATCGTCATCTTGTGTCCGCGGGCGCGCTCCCATTCGCTCTTCGAGAAGGAAAAGACATCCCGCCCTTGCAGCAGCACCTTGCCTCCGGTGACTGCGCCGGGAGGCTCGATCAGTCCCATCACCGCGGCCGCGGTCACAGACTTGCCAGATCCTGATTCTCCCACGATTCCGAGGGTCTCGTTCTCGCCGATCTCGAAGCTGACCCCATTCACCGCACGGACAACTCCGTAATAGGTGTAGAAGGCGACGTACAGATCTGTTACTTGTAGAAGCTGTGCCACGCTACCTCCTCATCTTCGGATCGAGAATGTCGCGAAGCCCGTCGGCCAAGAGATTGAAGCCGAGAACGGAAACGAACAGAGCAAGTCCCGGGAACAGTGTGACCCACCATTCGCCCGCCAAGAGGTTGTTCATCCCTTCGCTGATCATCATTCCCCACTCCGCCTGGGGCGGACGTACGCCGAGTCCGAGGAAGCTGAGACCGGCCGCATCCAGCATCGCATAGCTCATGTTGAGTGCCGCGCTGACAATGATCGGCCCCATGCTGTTCGGCAAGAGGTAGACGAGGAGAATCTTCCAAGTCGGAACGCTGCTACTGCGTGCGGCATCAACAAATGCCATCTCCCGCAGACTAAGGACTCGGCTGCGCACCATGCGTGCGAATCCGGGCACCATGATGACGGTAATCACAATGATAAGATTGCGGACACCGGGGCCCATAGCGGCGGCAAGTCCCATACCCAAGATGAACGGCGGGAAAGACTGCATTACATCCATGACCCGCATGAAGACGTTGTCTACCGCCCCTCGGAAGAAGCCGGCAACCAAACCGATCGCCGATCCCATGATGAACGCGAATCCGATGGATGCCACCGCAACGAGGAAATCGACGCGTGCCGCTGTCAGGACACGAGAGAAGACGTCCCGTCCATATCTGTCCGTACCCAAAAAGTGCGACGCACTCGGAGGATTCATCTTGATCCGCGCGGCGGTCTGGTCGGGATTGTACGGCGCAACCAGAGACCCGAAGATAGCCACCGACATCATGATCAGAACGAGAACGAGGCCGATCGCCGAGACCGGGTTCTGACGAAAGACAACGTATGGGAAGCCAAGCGGACGACGACACATCTCGCGAAGCCGCTCGGATTCCAAGGTGCGGCTGCGGGCCTCTTCTGCGCTGATGACGATCCGCTGTCTCATGGTCAATACCGAATGCGTGGGTCAAGAAGCGCATACGCGACATCGACGCTCAAGTTGATCGAGATGTAGATCAAGGCGACAAACATCACGAACGCCTGAACCGGCGCATAATCCAAGTTGAAAATCGCGTCAATCGAGTAGCGTCCCATACCAGGCCAAGAGAATATCTGTTCCACCAAGACTTCTCCGCCGAGAGAATATCCGTACTGCAGGCCGATTATCGTGATAACCGGTAGGAGCGCGTTCCGCAGTGCATCCTTAAAAATCACCGTCCGTCCGCGCAGCCCACTCGCCCTCGCTGTCCGAATGTAGTCTTCGCGAAAGACGTCAAGGATCGTAGTCCGCGTAATCCGAACGATTGGAGATACCATGGCGAAGACGAGCGTGATCATTGGGAGCGCCATTTGGCGGAGAGAAGAAACGAGTGCCTTGCCGTTTAGAGCCAGAATCGAATCGATTACGTACATGCCGGTTACGTGCGATGGTGGGCGAACACCGAAGCCGATCCTGCCTACGGGGGCAGGCGCCCAATGCAGAAGGTAGTAGAAGATAAACATCAGCATCAGGCCCGACCAGAAGACAGGGATGGAAACGCCGCCGACGGAGAATACGCGGATAAAGTGGTCAAGACCGGAACCTTGTCGGACTGCGGCAAGCGATCCCAGCGGGATGCCGATTAACACCGCTACCAACATGGAAAGAGTGATCAACTCGAAGGTAGCGGGGAATCGACGTAACAGCTCCGACGTTACAGGAAGACCCGTTCTCCACGACTTGCCGAAATCTCCGTGGATAATATCACGTAAATAGAGCCCGTATTGTTCCCACAGTGGCCGATCCATCCCCATCTCGTGCTCGATCTTCGCGATCTGCTGATCCGTCGCCAACGGACCAGCAGCCAGTACTGCGGGATTTCCCGGCAGCACCCGCGCCATCGTAAAGGTGATGAGGGACACACCGAGCAAGATCGGAACGATCTGGATCAATCGCTTGATAGTGTATATGAAAAGCCGCATGCTTACCTGTGTCCTCCGCGGTTCACACAGAGGGGCTGCGGGGTGATCCCGCAGCCCCCGATATCGAGACGAGTAACGCTAGTCCGTCTTTCCCATGTAGAAGTATCGCAGGAAGTGTGCACTGTTGTACAGGAAACCCGTAACGTCGTCTCGCATGCATGTGATGCGATTCGGGTGATACAGGTAGATGATCGGTGTATCGTCGATGATGAGCTCCTGCAATGCGTTCACCATGCCTTCCTGAAGCACAGGATCGGTCTCTTGGTTGGCCTGCACGATCAAGTTATCGTACTCCGCGCTGTGATACTCTCCGTAGTTGCAGCACGTACTGGGAGAGGCGTAATTGAAGTTCAGCTGGTATATCGGATCGTTGACGTACGGCGTCCAGTAAATCAACGCCATCTGGTACTCACG
>CAZBSW010000108.1:0-6677 GCA_964494835.1 uncultured Thermotogae bacterium | reverse complement strand
GGCCTCCACCGGACAACGGGCGATCTCGAGGTGTGGGCCGAGGCGGATTTCGGTGCGGGGAACATCATCGACGAGATCGCATATTGGGGTCTCAGCCTAGCGGAAATTGCCGACTCGTGGTACACGTGCTGGTGGGGGAACATCCACGGATCGTGCAGCGTGGGATTCTCGAATCTGGTCGTCTATGTCAATTCTCCCTTTGTCTGCGGAACGCTCCTCACAAGGGCGGAGATCGATTGCGATGGGTTTTACTATCTCCTTCTTATGGTGCACGATCTGCGCTTTGGCATCGATTGGCTATACATCGATGATTTCGAAATCGCGTTCACGACTGACTCCAAGGATGTCAATCTGGACTTCGCCGTTGTAGTGCCGGAGGCCATTTGCATTGAACCTCACTTCATGTTGGATCTGAATGGCCAATATGCTGTGGAAGGGCTTGAGCTTGGAGCCCTGACCATGGAGTGCCATTGGGGCGGTATGACGTTTGTTGCGGTAGAGAAGTTCGACGACGACGCGTACAGAATCACGTCCGATGCCAGGCTTTTCGATTTCACTGCCGACTTACCACCCTGCTGGGATTGGGATGTATGCCTCGCTTCGCCGACCCTCGACGAGGCGTTCGGGCTTGAGTTCAACTCGGATGCGTGTTGCGGTAGTGGAATGTCCGGTGGGGTGTATGTATTCTTCGACAGTGAACAGGAAGACACGTCGCTGTTCGATTGGGCAGCTACGCGGGTTGTGGCCAAGCTTGGAGTCGGGTCGAACTTCGAATCAAGTCTTTCCGCCGTATTCTTTGAGGACGGCTACCAGCTGTATACACTCCGATTCACCCTCACGTGGGGGGAGCTGAAGATCTTCGACCATCAGCCCAATCGCTGCGACTTCTCGTTACCCGTCGTGTCTTAGAAGACCCTCTTACGAGAGAGGGGCAGGCACAAGTGTCAACTTCCGGCAAATCTGGCGCTGTCTTAGCGCGGCGACTTGTCTGCGGTGTGAGAGTTGGTCGTTTCGTCTTCAACGCCTTGCGATAACAAGAAATCGGGCGCTATCAGCTCGCACCTAAGGCTCTGCCATCGCTTACTGCCTTCGTGCAGAGTTCTTGTCCCTCCGTCTCCAATGCTTACCAGCTGAGATCGATTCCCCCGCCGAACTTGTCGAGGCCGGTCGTCGTCACTTCGAGCAGGGCGCTGAGAGACAGCGCTCGATTCACGGGGATCGCCGCTTCGAGGCGGGTCATCGCCCAGTCGAACAGGCCACTGCCGGTCGCAAAGTAGGTGTCGGCCAGGAAAGAGCAACTACCGCTACAACACTCCTCTCCGGTTACAACGATCGACAGCATCTCCCAGTAGTCGGCGTACACCTCATGCCCGTCCTCGGTGGCGTCCGCCTTCTCCTCAATAACGCTTCCATACTCCTCGGTCGTGATCGCGTACCGTCCCGAGTCGAGCACCGCGAGGTCCTTCGCCGTCAGGTTACCGGTGGTATACGTGAAACCGAGGCCGTACAACTCAATCCCTGTGATCGCGTTTGCCGCGGCGGAGAGGGTGTTGTCGGCGGAGCCGGTACGCACGTCGAGGTAGGCGGCAATGGAGGTGGTCTCGCCGAGGGTGAGCGTCGGCGTAAGGACGACCGCCTTGGTCTGCAACTGGTAAGTGATGGCGACGTCGAAGTTTAACCAGGGAGACCCGGTCTTGATCCCTATGAGGTCGAGGATAAAGGAATCGAACCCCTGACCGGTCAAATAAAGCGACGCTCTGCCGCTCGTGACACAGGCGAACGACCACCCGGAGACGGTGAGCTTGTCACCGGTGAACCCTTTACCGATCACAAGCGGATTGGTGACGTAGTGCCGTCGGAGTCCGGTGACAGCATGATAGATCGTGATTCCATCGTAGTCGGCGTCCTCAATGCGTGCGCCCAGTTCTAAGCAATCTACCACGGTGACATCCCCGATCGAGGCAGCGATGCGCAGGACAGAGCCGTCCGCCGGCCCACCGAGGACATTGCCCGTCAGTCGGGCGGCGTAGAGGCCGATGTCTATCCCCGCGACGTTCGTCGTGACGATGAGCTGGTCGTAGAGGAAGTCGCCGGTGAAGGGCCCGAACAGGACCTCACACCGGACGTTGAACGTACCGAGGCTTCCCGTGACGCTGAACCCCTGCCAGATGAAACCCGCGAGGTGGACCTCGGAGTCGCTGGAAGCGGTGAGCCCACCGAGGGTGTAGTTGATGGTTAGGAGCGAAGAGAGCCCAGAGAGGGAGAACGGGCTGGGGGCGACGGCGAGCGCAGCGTCCCACGAACCGGAGAACGGCGATGCAGCAAGGATGGTGAGTCTAAGGAGGAGGAGAGTGAACGTGCCAACTACCAACATCTTGTTTCTCATAGTTTCTTCATCCTATTTGGCGTAGTACGCGCTACCAGTGACGAGCCGCCAACCGGTTATCAGCGTGTTCATGGCACTTCCGAGGCTCATCTGCGCCGCATCGGATCCTATATCGCTGGAGTCGATCGTTCCCGTGACGGTGAAAGTTATCTTTGCTATGGTGTCGCCGGTGGAGCCGGCGTTGGCGTTGGCCACGACGAAGCGGACGTCACCGGTGGAGGAGCCGTAGTTCTGCGCGAGGACGGCGAACCCGTTGAGCCCGGCAACCTTGACGCTTGAGACGTTATCCTTAGGCAGGGTCAGCCCTGCTGCCTTGATGGCGAGCGACGCAAGGCCGTCGTTGGGCATGCTCGTCACTGACAGGAGGATCGTGCCTGTGCCGCCGGAGACAACGGGGTTACCAATGATGAGCGATATCGTCTCTGTCTGTGTGAACCAGTTTCCCATGCATGCCGAGATACTGATTACAAGCACTGTGGCCAGGACACCTATGAAGACAAGCCGAGCCTTCGACCTCATTAACCCTCCTTTTTTGATAACGCTCATTTCCTTCACGATTCAGAAAAGCGTCTTGCGCATTCAAATGGTGTACTCTGCGAGGATTCTCGCATCGGCGAGGGCTATCTGTCCGCACCCGGTCACCTCAGCCATACCATTGCGGTAATGAGGCCCACAGCCGACAATGCAAGAACCACTGTCGCGACACGTCTCCCTCGTGGTCTACTATGCATCCCCTTTGATCTCTCCGTATCTTGCGATTCACGAAACTTGGTGATAGACAATGCATAATCCAGGTAACCAGATTTCCTGACGCCATCTCACCAGTACCAGCGCAACTATATCAAAGAAAGATACTCTCACGTCTCTCGCTCGATGGATTTAGACGATAATATCTCCCAGTATACAGTAAATAATGCCATGAAACAACCCATTCTACCTCTCCGCAACGAATCAGCAATGCATGCACTCTCTGCCAGACAAGGGAAGTAACTATCTTATTCCAATGACGTAATACGCTGGCATTTCCACACATGAAATGATTCCCCATCCGTCGCCTCTAGTCGCCCCGCTCGCGCTGCCATCACTGGGATAGCACGATCAGCAAGCCGCTGATACAACGCTTACGTCGGGGATATCCACGATCCCGTCTAGTGAACGGGCGTATCTTCCGGTTCAGGAGGCAGGTTCAAAGGTGAAGCTTCCGCTTTGCAGGAGTTGCGCGCAGGTATCGACGACATCTTCATCCAGGCCGGCGCCGCGTGCGGCCCCGATCTCATCGATCGCAACGCTCAGACCCAACGCTTCCCGGTAGGGACGGTGCGAGGCAATTGCCTCCACAACGTCCGCTACGGCAATGATTCGGGCCTCGAGGAGGATGTCGTCGCCTCGGAGCCCGCGCGGATAACCGGTGCCATCTAGTCGCTCGTGGTGCTGGTAGACGATCTCAGCAACCGGCCAGGGAAAGTCGATCGTGCTCAACACATCGTATGCCACGCGAGGATGAGTCTTCAGAAGCTCGTATTCAACCCGCGAGAGATCCCCGGGCCGCGTAAGGATCTCTGTCGGGATGGAGATCTTGCCGATATCGTGAACTAGCCCAGCAAGCCGGAGGCCGACTATTCTGCAGGGCGACAGGCCCATTGTGCCAGCGATGGCGCACGCAAGCTGGGTCACGCGTCGTTGATGCCCCGCAGTGTATGGATCACGTGACTCTACGAGGAGGCTCACGGCCTGAATACTTTCTTCCATTGCCCGTTGAATCTGCTCCCGCGCCTGCTTACTCGCGGTGACGTCACGTGCCACGCTAGAGGCACCGATCACATCTCCCTGGTCGTTCTTGATCGGAGATACGCTCAGGGAGATGTTTAGGAGAGAACCGTCCTTGCGCTTGCGAACTGTTTCCATGTGCTTAACCGGCTTCCCGTTGCGGATTTGTGCGAGGATAGCCGGCAGCTCGTCGTCACGATCCGGCGGTAAGAGGATGGAAACCGGACGCCCGATCACCTCATTTTCGTTATAGCCATAGAGCGACGCCGCTGCGGCATTCCAGCTCGTGATGATCCCGTCAAGGGTCTTTCCAATAATCGCATCGTTCGCTGTCTCGACGATGGCCGCCAGCCGTGATCGGGCTCTCACCGCCTCAAGGTACTCGGTAACATCGATCCCCGAGCTGATCGAGCCGATAATCCGTCCGTCGGCATCCCTGAGTACATCATTCTGCCACAGGAGATAGCGCTCTTCACCGCGCCCGTCGATGATCGGGTTCTTGAAGCGACGCACCTGTTCCTGATCGCCTTGCAGGACCGCTTTGTGGACCTCCCAAACCTGGGAGCGATGTGATTGCGGCACAAATCGATCGAACCAATTCTGTCCGATGAGTTCGTCTTTCGGGGTTCCAAGAAATGCGAACGCCGCTTCATTGGCCAGGATCACCCGGCCTTCATTGTCCAGCCCCACGATGACCGTACCCGAAATGTCAAGATAGAGCTGCGCTCTGTCCCGCTCCAACCGGAGTATCTCCTCAGTCTCCTTGAGCGCTTGTATGTCCTCGGAAATGACGAGAACGGCTTTCTGCCCGTCGGTAAGGGTAATCGGGAGCCTCCTAACCCGCCGCCACCTACCGTTACCGCTGCGGTCATGGACAAAGTGAATTGACTCAACGAGCTGGTTCTTTCTAATCACCCTCAGATCATCGGCACGCAGCCGCCGTAGCTCATGGATTCGCATCCCAAATTGCTCGTACAGCTCCACTTCCAACCTGCCCTCGATCTCAGCGGGGCGACTTCCGTAGAACGCGGCCGATGCTCGGTTAGCAAGGAGGATGTGGCCCTCTACATCGACGACGAAGACCATGTTTGGGCTGGTATCGATGACGTTCCGCAACAGCTTCTCACGTTCTTCCACGGCCTGTTGCGCGACCCGTCGTGGAGTAATGTCGAGACAGTAGCCGACAATCTCCGGACACTCCTCTTTACTACCGACAAGTCTGAACTCATCATGTAGCCACCGGTACTCGCCGTCGGCGTGGAGGAACCGATATTCGGTCCAGTTAAGGCGGGAATCTCGCAGGTCACTAAGAGCCTCGAGCATGCGAGGTCTGTCTTCGGGATGTACGCGGTCGACCCAGAAGCCATCCCGCCCAACGACCTGCTCCGGCGCGTACCCCAACTGGCCCCGTATGTTCTCACTAACATATGTTGCCGTGAATGGAGAATCCGGTTGACAGCTGTAGACGACGGCAGGGCCGTCACTAAGAAGGTGAGAGATCTGAAACCAGTCTGGTAACACAGATGCAGGAGAGCGGTCCGATGCTCGGCCGGGCTCGATGGGTCGAGAGTCAAAACGGGCAGCCGGTTCTGTAGGCGTCTCCGGCTCGCCCGCGGGGGCACGCGCCATAATCCCTCCAGTCCAACATAAACAATCATACACATTCCTTCCTGGATTGCAAGTTAAATAAGAAGTGGTTGTATTTCTGTTCACAATCACTGAAACCGACGCCTTGCCTACGGAACTCATCTTGACTTCGAGCTACGCAGATCCAGCAAGAGCTTGTAGGGATTGAAGCGGTGTCCGTCCCACAGGCGATACGCCCCTTCTACTCGATACATGCAGAGCTGGCCGGGGCGCAGACCCTCGATCCATATATGCCATACGTCGTCGGTGCGATGGTGAGCCGGATCGAGCACGAAGGTACGAGTGGGGGTGCCGTCACCGTCATGGGCGTAGCGTTACAAACGGATGCTGGTGGCGTGACGGCTGAAGACGGAGAAGCTCACGCCTCCCGCATGGAAATGAGTTCCCAGTGGAAGTGGCATCCCAATGCCGATCCCTCTCTGACGTACCGCCATCAGACCTGCCGGCCCTCTTTTGTCTTGGTCGTTGCCTGCGCAGAGACGGAGGTAATGGCCTTCTCGATCTCTTGCGCGTCTCCTAGATAGTAGTGCCGCTCGGCATTAAGTGCGTCGTCCAGTTCGTAGACCAACGGGAAGCCTGTAGGAATGTTGAGTCCGGGGATCGCTTCATCGGAGATATGATCGAGATACTTGACTATTGCTCGGAGGCTGTTACCGTGGGCGGCGATCAATAGACGTTCCCCACGCCTGAGTGCGGGTTCAACGATTTCATGCCAGTAGGGAAGCACACGCTCCAATGTATCCTTGAGGGATTCGGCGGCTGGCATTTGCTCCGGCCTCAGACCGGCATACCGCGGGTCGAAACGGGGATGCCGCTCATCGTCGAGCGAGAGTTCCGGGGGGCGTACATCATAGCTACGCCGCCATTGGTGTACCTG
>CAZBSW010000107.1:0-6705 GCA_964494835.1 uncultured Thermotogae bacterium | reverse complement strand
CCTTTGACTGAACGTCTGTGATCGCGCCATTGCTACCGCGGAGGAAGCGGCAATCGGCTGACAGCGAGTTCGAGACCGGTTATACTGATGTATTGGAGGTGCAGCGATGCCAGATTTCCCCAGATTCTTGTTCCGCGTGAAAGACAGATACATCGAAGAAGAGGCCAAGCGGATGGTAGCGAGCTTCGGCATCAAAGACATCGAGATCCGCCGCGACGACACAATCAAAGATGCTTGGCTGGAAGATAATCAAGCCCTGAAGACGACCTACGGATTGGAAGACATTCGAAGCTACTTGGAGGGACTCACTTAGTAATCAAACGAGGATTTCGTTTTGGATGTAACAAGCGGATGGTTGACCAGCCGCTACCTGCCGGTGATGGGCCTCAGCTTAGGCGTGCACGCAAGCGGGAGGACATGTAGTCGATCGCCCACACCGTCAGCATGATAAGCAACATCATCATTCCCGCACTACTGTAGTCAGATACCTTCATGTACTGGTACAGGCTTTGTCCGATTCCTCCCCCACCCACAATACCGATCACGGTCGCGAAGCGGACGTTGATGTCCCACTGATATAAGGTGAATGAAAGATACGGGTTCACGATCTGGGGGATGATCCCGAAGATCACCACCTGCAGCTTGTTGCCCCCGGCAGCGCGGATCGCCTCCACCGGGCCTTGATCGATCGATTCCAGCCGCTCCGAATAGAGCTTGGTCAGGTTGGAAAGCGACTGTACGAACAGTGCCAGCACGCCGGGGAACGCGCCTACACGTACCCAGACGAGGAAGATAATCGCCCAGATGATGGCGTCAACCGAACGAGCGACGCTCATCGCCACACGCACAACCGTATATACCGTGCGACCGATGATCCCATGCGACAGGTTGCGTGCCGCCACGAAACTCAAGGGGACCGCCGCCAATACTCCGAAGATCGTCGCCATCAACGCCATGTAAATCGTTACAATCAGGAGGCGCACGCCATCCCCGACAAGAGAAAAATCCGGCCGCAGGAGCCTGGACCATATCCTGCCGGTCTTGTGCGCGTTGGTGAATAGGGCACGGAAGTTGACATCGGTAACACCGATTGCCGCGAGTACGGTGATTAGGCCGATCAGGCCAAGCGCAACCCTCCACGAGGAGCGGTACCATGACCGGTTCTCTTCTTCCTCACCTGTACCGGCTTCAGCCGTCCCCACCGAATACAAGCTCGTCAGCCGCTCGTGCCACGGCTCCGGCTGCACGCCGAAGATGGATCCCACGAGCCACAACGGGCCGAGGTGCCACAACAGGTAACGTAGAAATCGGCTCCCCCCACTTGGATGTTCATCTCGCGATGTCAGCCTCAGTCCGAGAAGCCTCATTCCGAGCGATAAACCGAAGTTTTCCCATACAGCGGCCGCTTCGACCGCAACGATGACCATAATCCACCAAGGCAGCGTTACATAGTCACGGGATCCGAACACATCCAGGTTCCAGCAGTAAGAGGCCAGCGTCCAGAAATAGACTATCGAGAGGAAATCGGTGAGAAAGACGAACGCCCGCCGGCGGGCTGCCTTCAACCGTTTGTCAAACCTCGGTTTCTCCGTCATGAAGCCAGCGTAGTATTGATCCGGCATCAGTTGATCTTCTCCCTCACCCGCCCGCTCACGTAATCAAGGAACCACACAACGATAACGATGATCACAATGACCGCCGCTACTTGATTCCAAGCATTGTCAATCCGACCTACTTGCCCCTTGTAATAGAAGAGAATCCTGCCGATTCCGCCGCCGCCCACCAGTGCAATGACCGTGGCCATACGCAAGTTGATGTCCCACCGGTAGAGCGTAAAGGCAAGGAATGACGGGATGATTTGGGGAATGACCCCATACAATATCACCTGCCAGCGTCGGCCGCCGGCCGCAGCGATCGCCTCAAGCGGCCCAGGATCGATCCCTTCCACTTGTTCGGAGTAAAGCTTCCCCAGCGCAGCGATCGTGTGTATCGAAAGCGCCATCACCCCGGCGAACGGCCCGAACCCCACCCAGAGAGCGGCGATGATCCCCCACAAGAGCGCCTCAATCGAACGGAACATGTTAAACAACCCACGCATGACCCAATACGCGGCCCAGCCAAGCCGGCTGAACCCCATTATGTTGCGCGCGCCCAAGAAGCTGAGTGGAAAGGCAATTACACCACCGATTCCCGTCGCCAAAAGGGCCATGAACAGCGATTGTATGAGACCGGCAAATATCGATGCCGGCAGGTCGGGATTGGCGCCAACGACAAGCTCCGGGTCGGGCGTGAACATGTGCACGAAATCGGGCGCGGTAAACGCCTTCCATAAGTACGTGGTCTTGGATGCGCGCGTGATGAGTGAATGTAGGCTGATCTCCGTGCTCAGCCAGCCTACCCAGACCGTGACTCCGATAAGCAATACGGCAAACGCCCCACGATTGGTCAAGTACCACGCACGTTGTGCGGGAATCGGCATTTCGTCGCCCACTTCTTTTGCCAGGAACATCCCGGTTCCGCTCATGCGTCCGTGCAAGAGCTGTGTGTGTAAGCCTCGTTTCACCAGCGAAAGCGGCAACGCGATCATCGATAGCTGCCACCACAGGTACCTGCGGACGCGCGCCGAGGCAGAGGGAAACCTATAGTCGGGTGTGAGTACTCGCAGACCGAACAGACTGAGCCCGATGCTCTGAGTGAATGTGTGTGTAAGGGCGGCGAGTTCCATCGTGCCCAGCACCACGATCGGCCATCCCCAGCTTGGCACGGCCAATCGCCCGTAGTAATAAATGTTGGTATACCAGTAGTAGTTGAGAAGATACATGGCGCCGTACGCGATGTATCCCCACAGCGCCCAGTCAACGAGGAACGCGGCTAGGCGCGTTTTCCAACTGGCGAACGGCCCGCGCGATTTAGCGGACTTCAACGTGTTCGGCCTCTTCGCCATAGATCTCCTTGAAGCGCGCCTCATCGATGTCCTCCGGCAGGCCCTCGAAAACGATTTCGCCGTCCTTCAAGGCGAGGATACGCGTACCGTACCTTCGGGCCAGCGACAGGAAGTGAAGACTGGCAATGACGGTGACGCCGTCCTCCTGATTCATCTGCTCGAGGTATTTCATCACAGAGTGCGATGTTGCTGGATCCAGCGCGGAGACTGGCTCATCGGCCATCAAAAGCGTAGGTTGCTGCATTAGCGCCCGCGCGATCCCCACACGCTGCTGCTGCCCGCCGGAGAGTTCGTCGGCTCGTTTGTACGCCTGGTCGCGGATCGCAACCCGATCGAGGTTTTGCATCGCAAGTTCAATGTCTGGATGTGGAAAGCGATGAATTGCGGACAGCCACGGGTTGACGTAGCCCAAACGTCCAGCAAGGACGTTGGTCAGTACCGATGATCGCTTTACGAGATTGAACTGCTGGAATATCATGCCCATCTGACGACGGATCTTCAGAAGCTGGCGAGACGATGCTGCGGTGACATCAGCACCGTCGAAGAAGATCTTGCCCGCCGTCGGCTCGATCAAGCGATTGATGCACCGGAGGAGCGTCGACTTCCCCGAGCCGGAAAGCCCAATTACGACAAGGAACTCTCCTTTCTTTACACTGAAGCTGATGTCGTTTAGTGCCAGTACTTCACCGCGCTCGTATACTTTTGTAAGGTGCTCGACAACAAGGTGTTCAGACATATTATCGTCCTTAATAAAAATGGGAAGGGAATTTCCCCTCCCATGAGTTTATTCGGCAAACAGCCGAATCACAACTTGTTGTTCTATCGCTCGGGGATAGGAAGGCCGAGGATTTCACGGTAGCCGTCGTAGAACGAATCGTCGATCGGCTGCACGCCGTCCCACTCGTAGAAGTTCGAGTCGCCCCAGGCGGCTTTCATGGTCGGGTCATTGAACTCATCCTCAACCGCAGCGACGATCTTGTCGGCAATGTCGGTCGGGAAGTCCGGACCGAAAGCCATGCAGTCGTTGGGGATCGGGCCAATCGTGTCGACCACGCCGATCTCGCGCAGCACGGTGTCGAAATCGTAGAGCTTCTTCACGGCAGAACGCAAGTCAACGCAGGTCCCGCGAAGGCCGGGCCGGAAGAGATCGTTGTTCCAGCGATCCCAGATCCACAGTTCGGGGTCGTCGCCCCACTGCCACTTGTCGCCCGTCCAGGCGGCAGGTGGATTGGGAGGAGACCCGTAGCCGGTGCAGAAGTCGCCCTGACCCTCGAGCAACGCGATCATGGAGTTAGTGTGGCCACCACTCTCAACGACGTTGCTGAACGTGATCCCGTTGTTGTTGAACACCATGTTCGGGAAGACATACCCCGAGGTGGAACCGGTATCGTTGTAGATCCAAACCTTGCCTTGCAGGTCAGCAAGCGACTTGATGCCGGAGTCGCGGCGGGCGTAGATACTCGCAAAGTAGAACGCATACCCGTAGCGGACCGAGCCGAGCCGAGGAGTGACGTTCCCGTTTGTCCGATCATAGATGCGGATGTACTGATCGGTCGTCGGCATTCCAAATGTGTCGCCCTCTGACGCAGCGAACGCCTCGATCATCGCCGTGTAGTCGGCCTCAAGAATAGGCTTGATGTACAGACCGGTCCGATTGTAGAGATCCTCTGCAATCTGCTCCCCGATCGCCTGTACAGTCGCCCCCTCTGTAGATGGGACAAGAAGCATGTAGATCGGATGATCCTTGGTACCAAGATCAGCCGCCAACACCGCTCCGACGCTGAACGCCAGGATGGCCACTACGACCATCGCTGCCACGAGCCGCTTTGAGAAACGGTTGTTCATACTATACTACACCCCCGATATTTTGTTGGTATCTTCATCATAGGATTTCCTTGACGGCAAGTCAACCGCCAGCTACTCCCGCTTATACGGCTGTCCAAGCGCCTTGGGGAAGCGAACGCGTCCGATCGCACCGGCGACAACAAGAAGCGTAACAATGTAGGGAAGCATCTCCACGAACTGCCATGGGATCGGCTTCGAAGGCAGTGTCTTGATCCATGTAGCAAGGCTCTGGAAGAAGCCGAAAATGACCCCCCCTAGAAGAGCCAGCAGTGGATTAAGCCCACTGAACACGACCGTTGCCAGGGCGATGAACCCTCTGCCGGCAGAGATGCCCTTGGTAACGGACCCGAACCAGGCGACGCTCATGTACGCACCGCCCAGGCCGGCGAGCAGTCCGCCGAACGTTGTCGCCAGGAGGCGAATGCGATTGACGTTTATACCCGCCACGTCTGCGGCTTCCGGGTTCTCTCCCGCCGCTTTCAGCATCAGACCAACGCGCGTTCGCTTGAGAACCCAATAGATGATAAACGGCACGACTATCGCAACGAAGATCATCGGACTGAGTGAGCCGATCGGCGTCCTCAACTTAGCGATCTGGGACGCAGCGGGTACGGAATGAAATCCGGGAGAGCCCAACTTGATCAACCCGAACGCAACGAACCCCATCGCAAACAGGTTGATGCCGATACCGGTGATCATTTGATCACCTTTCCAGTACGTGTTGATCACCGAGAAGATGAAACTGATAGTGGCGCCGACTCCCATCCCTACGAGCAGTCCGACCATGGGTCCGCCAAACTCGGCGCCTAACGCGCCAGCAAACGCGCTGGTCAAGAGTATGCCCTCAAGCCCGATGTTGAACAGGCCCGCTGTCTCTCCTACAACTTCACCGACCGCGGTCAGCGTGATCGGGACCATGGCGTGCAGCGAAATGCGCAATAGATCCATTAGGAAACTCAAGTTCATGCCGACCGCCTCCTCCAGAGATTCGCAATCCTATTCCAGGACGTCCTCAGCATGCGGAAGACGCGGATTAGTTCAGGAATCGCCATAGTAACTACGATTACGCCCTCAACCACTCTTACCATCTCCAATGGCACACCGGCAGTGAACTGCATTGTGCGTCCGCCCGCGGTCAGCCCACCGAAGAAGAGAGAGGCGACAATGATGCCGATCGGATGATTCCTTCCCACCATGGCCACAGCCATTCCGTCGAACCCTGTATTCATCAACTGCGGCAATCCACTGATGATCGCGTATGTGGGAGGGTTCCCCATCACGACTGTCGCACCGGCGAGGCCAGCTCCCAGTCCACCGAGGATGAACGCCAAGAGCATCGTCCGCCTACTCTTGATCCCACCGTAACGCGCGGCAGTGGGATTCAATCCCGCAGCACGCACTTCATAGCCGGTAGCTGTGTGCCACAGGACGAAGTATATGATGATGGCGAACGCGACTGCGGCAAAGAGCGCCCATGATAGGTCTGTCCCCCGTATCAGTACGGGAAAGCGCGCGTTAGCCGGTATACTTATTGTCTTCTCGGCACGCACTGGATCGACAAGAACATACGCCACGAAATAGAACACAAGAAAACGGGCGATCCAGTTGAACATGATCGTCGAGATTACCTCATGTACCCCACGCGTGAGTTTGAGTATCGCCGGTCCCAGACTCCATGCTGCTCCGGCAAGCATGGCAAAGACGATGCCAACGATAAGGTGAAGTCCGGTAGGAAGGGTGAAGTACCCGACGGTGACCGCAGCAGCGGCACCGACGTATACCTGTCCCTCAGCCCCGATATTGAACATGCCGGCGCGAACACAGATAGAAAACGTGAGCGCCGTGAGCATCAAGGGAACCCCGCGAGCCGCCGAACTGGCCCAGCCGTATGTATCTCCGTAGGCGCCGCTGAACAT
>CAZBSW010000106.1:0-6817 GCA_964494835.1 uncultured Thermotogae bacterium | reverse complement strand
GACATCATCACAAGGATGGTGCTCCCCAGGGGATATTCTGTGCCAACGGGCAGTGCTCCCAATGCATGGTGATCGCCGACGGCGTACCGGTGAAGTCGTGTATGACGCGGGTCGAACAGGGAATGCGGGTTGAGCCGATCGCTGGTCTGCCGCACCTGCCGCAAATCGCCTATGTCCCGGTCATGTGCGCGGTCGAGACGCTTACAGTGAGTGTCTTGATCATCGGTGGCGGACCTGCTGGGATGTCGGCGGCGAGCGAACTGGGGCGATGCGGGGTTGACGTCTTGCTCATCGATGACAAACACCGCTTGGGCGGCAAGCTCGTGCTGCAGACGCATCGCTTCTTCGGCTCTGTTGATGCCGTTCACGCCGGGACGCGGGGGATAGACATCGCCACTATTCTGTCGGACGAAATATACGCGCTTCCCTCGGTGAACGTTTGGCTCAACAGCACCGCGCTGGCGGTGTTCAGTGACAAAAAGGTGGGAGTCTGGCGAGAAGGGAGGGATTACGTAATTGTCGAGCCGCAAATCCTGTTGGCAGCGACGGGTGCGCGCGAAAAATCCCTCGTGTTCAAGGGAAACAGCCTTCCTGGTGTGTACGGTGCTGGCGCGTTTCAAACGCTTGTCAACCGTGATCGCATCAAGGCGGCGGAGCGGCTGTTCATCGTCGGCGGTGGAAATGTCGGTCTGATCGCTGGTTATCATGCGTTGCAAGCGGGGATCGATGTCGTCGGACTAGTCGAGGCGCTCCCCGAGTGTGGGGGATACAAAGTCCACAAGGACAAACTCGCCCGTCTGGGAGTGCCGATTTACACGTCGCATACCATCCTGAGCGCAAACGGAGAAGAACAAGTTGAATCGGTGACGATCGCCGAGGTTGACGCCGCGTTCCGCCCCATCGCTGGGACGGAAAGGTCGTTTTCGTGTGATACCGTACTGATCGCCGTCGGCCTCGACCCGGTGGATGAGTTTGCTGCCAAGGCACGTGAGTATGGAATGGATGTGTTCGACGCTGGCGATGCGGAGGAGATCGCCGAGGCGTCGGCCGCGATATTCTCAGGCAAGATCAAGGGACGCATGATCGCGCATGCGCTCGGAGCGACGACTGAGAGCGTTCCGGACGAGTGGTCGCGCACAGCCGAGATTCTCAAATCTCGCCCCGGGCCTAGCGAAGAAGAAACCATCCCTTCTCTGGAAGAGGGTGTGTTCCCGATTCTTCATTGCACGCAGGAGATCCCGTGCAACCCATGTAGTTCGGTATGTCCACGCGGGCTGATCAGCGTCGACCGAGATGACATCCGCCGTCGGCCGCAATTCACGGAAGATGGCGGGCAATGCATCGGCTGCGAGCAATGCGTGGCCGTCTGTCCCGGCCTTGCGATCACGCTCGTTGACTACCGGCACGACCCGGCGATGCCGACTGTGACTATCCCATTTGAATTCCCGCCGGATGAAATGTCAATCGGAGACACGGTAACTGTTGTTGACTTCGGTGGTGATCGCTTGGCGGAAGTAAGCGTGGAAGAGATAAGGGCGATCGCGCGCAACGATCATACAGTCCTGGTAAAGGTAAAAGCGGCAAAAGAGATCGCTAAACGTATCGCCGGGGTCAGGATACAGGATCCGCAGGTGACTCTGCCGCTCGCGGATGTGCAGGCCCGTCTTACAGACGACACCATCGTCTGTCGCTGTGAACGGGTTACCGTAGGCGAGATTCGCGCACTGATAGACGATGGGTGCCGTGACATGAACGAAATCAAGGCCGTCACGCGTGCCGGCATGGGCGCGTGCGGTGGAAAGACATGTTCGCTCCTTACCGCACGCCTGTTCCGTCAACAAGGGATACCGATAGCGGAGATCGAGGATAACGTCAAGCGACCGCTGTTTGTCGAGGTCCCGCTCGGTGTGTTTGCCGGTACAAAGGATGATAATGAATAGCTACGATGTAATCATCATCGGTGCCGGTAGTGTCGGCGTGCCGACGGCGATGGCGATGGCGCAGTCAGGCTTGGACGTTCTCGTCCTCGACCGTTTTGCCAGCCCAGGCCAGGGTTCGAACAAGGCAGCGATCGGCGGCATTCGTGCGACCCATTCCGACCCGGCCAAGATCCGCCTTTGCCTGCGCACGCTGGAGGTCGCCTCCACCTGGAAGGAAACGTACGGACATGATATTGAGTGGATTACGGGCGGGTACACCTTTGTCGCCTATCGGACGCAAGAGGAGAAGATGCTGAAGGATCTCCTCAAGACGCAGCATCGGTATGGCCTTAATATCGATTGGTACGACCGTGATGACTTCCTTGAGATCGTCCCCGATGTTAAACGAGACGGCCTGATCGGCGGGACGTTCTCGCCCGGCGACGGTCACTGTTCCACGCTTCTGTTCGGGCATGCGATGTATGAAGAAGCGAAACGCGCCGGTGCCGTTTTCAGGTTCAACGAGGGAGTGACAGCGATCGAACTTCCCTCCGGGCGCGTACGCGGGGTGAAGACGGACCGGGGCGAATACTCCTCTCCGATAGTGTTGAACGCTGCCGGTCCGTGGGCAAGCGAAATCGGAAGGACAGTCGCTCTTGATCACCCTGTCCGGCCGGATTCCCATGAGGGCGGAATTACCGCGCCGGTTGCTCATTTCCTCGATCCAATGGTCGTTGACGTCCGCCCCGCCCCTGGCTCCGCCAACTACTACTTCTATCAGCTCTCCACCGGACAGGTCGTCTTCTGCATCACGCCCAGCCCATCGATCTGGGGATTCGATCGCCGCGAGACGAGCGAATTCCTTCCGATGGTTGCGCGCCGCATGGTCGACCTCATGCCTCGTTTGCGAAACATCCGCGTGCGCCGCACCTGGCGCGGCTTGTACCCGATGACACCCGACGGCTCGCCTCTCGTTGGCTGGGCGGAAGAAGTAGAAGGATATCTGATGGCGATTGGGATGTGCGGCCAGGGATTCATGCTAGGCACGGGGCTTGGAGAGCTGCTTGCCCGCATGGTCACCGAGAATCTCACCACCGACGATAACGAGACGCTCGCAATCCTGTCGCCACAACGTCAATTCCAAGAGCAAGAAGCACTGAGGTAGACGGGCGAGATCGTGATCGATCGAGCATTCGAAGAACATACACAAACATTGCGCCAATGCCGCCGCTGCTTTGAGGCGGGCTATCGCATCACTCCCGGCGCAATATTCTCCGGACCGTCGACAGCACGGATCATGATTGTAGGGCAGGCCCCGGGAAGGCAAGAAGTAGAAACCGGTCTGCCCTTCAGTGGTCCGGCAGGAAGGCAATTGTTCGTCTGGTTGGAACGGGCGGGTTTTGTCGAAGAGCGCTTCCGTGAGAATCAGTACATCACGGCGATGACACGTTGTTACCCCGGCAAAGCGAATTCGCGCGGGGATCGTGTCCCCTCGGCGGCAGAGCGCAGGTTATGTTCGCCGTTCCTCGCGCGTGAGATTAAACTGGTGCAGCCTGAGCTGATCATCCCTGTGGGAGGGGTGGCGATCAGACATTTCCTCGGCAAGGTCAGACTGGATGATACCATCGGTCAGGTCTACGAGAAGGACGAACGATTGCTCCTCCCCCTTCCCCATCCATCAGGTGCAAACATCTGGCTGAACCGTTCCACCAGTAAACGGCTACTGCAGAATACGTTGATCTGCCTCGCTGAGATCAGGGAGGAGATGAAGCTGCCCTAGACTAGAAAAAGAGATATGCTGTTCTCTTCTCCTGGTGATAATAGCTAACTTAACAGGACAGTTTAAGAATCAGCCTGTCCCCTTTTCCATTCGCCACCGTTATTTGTGTACTCCGCTGTTTCTGCCTTGACACCAGCCCGTACGGTGAGGATCCAGAACATGAGGGCAAGCGCCACGCATAGTCCCAGGAAGTACCATACCCACCACGGAAAGCCGAGCGGGCCAAGCCTACCATCACCCCAGTCCCAGAAGTCGTTTCCCAGGATGAATATCGCCACAAAGGCAGCTACCCATTTCCAACCTGACCGTGTCTTTCCACACTGATCGACCGGCCCGTGTGCGTCAGGATGCGCATTGGTCACCAGGCTGACGGCAACAAGAACAATGGTTGTAGCGATGACCACCGGAACTACCGGAAGCGTCCCAAAGCTTGGTACTGCTTGAAAGTGGTAGGCTATGACCAACCCCTCGCCGACGATGATCGATGAGATCGCGCCCTTTGCAGTCGCTCTCCGCCAATAGAGGCCGGATACAACCGTTGGGAAGAGGACGGCAAGGCCAGTGAATGTCTCGGTGGCAATCGCCAGGAATGTTGCCGGCGGCCGCCAGGCAATGGCCAGGCCGGCCAACGCCAGTCCGATGACAAACAGCTTCCCTAACCAGGGTGATGTGCGGGTGCCGCGCCCCGCAAGCGGTTCTACTAAATCGCGCGTGAACATCGAGGAGAGGGTGAGAAGTTGGGAATCAAGGGTGGACATGAGGGCGGCAAGGGCGGCGGTAAGGACGAGGGCCTCCACCACCGGAGGAACGTACCTGGCGAGAAGGAGTGGAAGGATCTGGTCCGACGCGGTCTCCGCCGGGAGGCTGGGGAACGCCAACCTCCCGATCACGCCGATCGCTACCGGGAAAAGGAACAAAACTCCGGTGATCAACGGGTATAGACTCATCGTCATGCCGAGTGTCTTCTCATTGCGCGCGGCGTAGAACCGCTGAAAGAGCTGGGGAAACATGGGGTCGCACAACAGCCATAGGAGCATGTATCCAAGCCAGATCCCCGGGCCGAGTGTATCTCCGATTCCCGGTCGACTGAACAACTGCGGCAACTCGACTGCCGCCGCCCTGTTTGCTGCGCTGAGTCCGCCGAATGGTGCGGCGATCATCCCCAACGCTACCACGAGCAGAACGATGAACGCCCCTCCTTGAAGGACATCAGTCCAGGCGACACCACGCATTCCACCGAAGAACGTATAGAGAAGCATCACCGCAGTGATCAGGGCCGCCCCGGCAAGGTAGGGAATACCGAGGAGTCCTTCGAGCGCATATCCTGCCGCCATCGGCTGCATCGCCAAGTACGGTAGAGTGAACATGGTGAGCACTAGGAAGAACAAGCGCCGCAGCGTCGTGCTTCCGAATCGGTCGAAGATGAGCTCCGGTGGGGTTAGAAGTCCTCGTTCCTTCCCCAGCTTCCACACCGGTCGACCGATGAAATGAAAAGATAGCGCCATGAACCCTGTACCGAATGCCATGATCGGGTAGAAGGAATATCCTATGCGCCATCCCGCCCCAGAGAATCCAAAAACGGTAAACGCACTGAAGTTCGTCGCCGCCATGGTGAGGAACAAGACGAGTAGCGGCAGGCTACGCGAGGCGATGAAGTAATCGTCTGCTGTTCCTCTCGCTCGTCTGCGGGCGAGAAACCCGATGCCAAGAAGTACAACAAAATACCCAACAACGACCGCCCCCCTGACAAACATTCGTCCTCCTTACAAGTGAAAAACGACCATCCAGCAAGGCTGGATGGTCGTTCGACCTGACATACCCTTGTGCAAGTATACGGAGCGCACGACCCTGCGGCAAACACCTCATTCCCGCGTGCAACGTGAACGTACTAGATATGTCCCGCCTGTCTCAGCGACACATGCCCACGCTTGGTGACAATGATGTGGTCGAGGAGGGTAATCCCCAATAGCTTGCCTGCCCGTACCAGTCTATCGGTAAGAGCGATGTCCTCTGCACTTGCCGCCAACGTCCCAGAGGGATGATTATGAGCGACGATTACCGACGCAGCGCGGTCGGTGATCGGATCGGCGAATACCTCGCGCGGATGCACCTGATTGGAATCGAGCAGCCCGACCGTAACGACACGGTTCTCAATCACCTCACCCGCGCCATTCAACGATAGGCAGACAAAGTATTCTTGATGTTTGTCGCGAATCTGCTGGACGAAAGGAAGAACATCCTCAGCCGTACGCACGCGTGCACCCTCGCGCAGCATATGTCGTCGTGCCAGTTCGAACGCCGCCGCAATCCGGCACGCCTTGGCCGGGCCGACTCCGGGGATCGATTCGAGGAAACTGATATCGCCGGCCTCCGACCGGAGATCAATCTTGCGCAGGATATCGGTGGAAAGAGCAAGCGCATTCGTTCCCTTCATCCCGCTACCGAGCAAGATAGCAAGCAGTTCCGGGTCGGAAAGGGCCGCAGATCCCTTGGCAAGAAGTTTCTCGCGCGGTCTGTCCGGCTTCGGCAGTTCTTTGATTGATTTCATCTCAATCACCTTTTAGGGAGATAAACATTCATTTTATATTCGGTGATATCTCCCGTAAAAACAACCGCGAGGGCGAAAGCACAGCAGATGCAGATACCGGGCATACATGACACTGATCCGATTCCAGTGAGCGGCCTTGACAACGATGCTACTATATAGTACTATTGTATATAGTACTAATTATCCGATAGGAGGCGTCGATGAAGGCAACAGATCACAAACAAGCGAGTGTCCAGCTGATGGAGAGAGCGAAGATCGCGTATCTGACAACTATCGGTCCGGATGGGTATCCGCATACGCGCGCCGTGTTCAATATGCGCAACAGCCAGCTTTTCCCGAATCAAGTGAAGTTGTTCGCATCTCCGGGTGATGAGCTGATGACGTACTTCTCAACCAACACGTCATCCCGGAAGATGCGCGATATCGCGGCGAACCCGCACGTGTCGGTCTATTACTGTGCGCCGGAGCGATTCCACGGAGTCATGCTTGCCGGCAAGATCGAGGTCGTTTCCGATCCCAAGGTCAAAAAGGCGCTGTGGAACGACGGTTGGGAGCAATACTACCCTGAAG
>CAZBSW010000105.1:0-6822 GCA_964494835.1 uncultured Thermotogae bacterium | reverse complement strand
ATGAGACACTCAGTGGAACTGTTGCATATCAAGGGCCAGGTATGAGTGAAGGAAACGATAACTGGAAAGATACGCACACCTACACCGGAATTTCGCTGCGTGCGATCGTAGATGCGTTCGGCGGCCTGGCGGATACGGACACGCTCGCCGTCGTCGCCACCGACGGCTGGTACAAGGTCCTACCACGGGCGGTCGTGTACGGCGACACTGCGGCAGGAGACGCGATTCTGGCTACGACAGAGGATGGAACTCCCAGCTCGGATGCACCGATGCTTGTCTTCCTCCCCGAGGATGAACGGTTCAGTGACGACGACATGCTCGCCGCCTTCGGGCCCGAACTCTCCCATTACTATAGCGACAAGCCGTCAACAACGGGGATGTTGGTGAAAGGGGTTGCGTATCTCGTTGTGAACTATGATGGTAAGCCGATTCCGCTTCCATCCGACGATACAACGTCCGGCGAGACGGCTGTGGTAGCCCCGGCCGGCGTCCTCCTCACCGTGGTGAAGGGTGACTCGACAACCACGTACACCCTCTCCGATCTACAGGCGCTCGATGTGGTCACCGCACCGGGAACGTTCACTAACTCGGCCGGCGTCGACTACACGGCTACCTACACTGGCGTGCCGCTCATGACGTTTATTGGTAACGTCCCCGCTGACTCGACGATCCGCGTTACCGCCTCGGACGGCTATTCGATGAACTACCCGGTCGATATGTTGGCGGACCAGGGCGCCGGTACGTGGATCCTCGCGTTCAAAGAGAACGGGGAATACATGCCGCTTGATCCCGGGTTCCTGCGCATCGTTCAAGTGGGAGAGAACAATCCGCACTTCACGAGTTCTCTGTCGGCGCGAATGGTCGACCACATCGAAGTTCTTGGGACCTACGAAGATTACAGTCTCCTCATGACGGGAGCGGTCGAGCGCACGTTCATGCGCGGCGAACTGGAAGCCGGGATCGGTTGCCCGTGCCACACCGCCACGGTGACGGTAACGAGCAAGGGTGAGACGCACACCTACACCGGCCTTCCGCTGTGGCGGCTTGTCGGGTATGTTGACGATGACGTTTATCCTGTAGCCGATCAGGGGATCCATTATGACGATGTGGACTTTAACGACGCGCTCGCTGCCACCGACTACGAGATCACACTCACCGCGTCGGATGGGTATTCCCAAACCCTCTACTCATCGTGGATTGCCCGCGATGATCGGTTCATCGTCGCGTTCAAGAAGGACGGGGCGTTCCTCGATCCGATTTCCGATGGTTACATGCGGTTCGTGTATGACGATTCAGTCCTCCTTCCTGAGGGCGCCCGGCTGAAGCCGGTCAAGTTCCTCGTAGAGATCAAGCTTGGTCTGTAGCGAAGAGCCGACGCATAACCCACCTGCGGAGCAAAAGCACCGCCTCGATCTGCGCGGGATCGTCCTCGTAGCGCTCCTTGCCGCGATCGGGGGGGTGCTCTCCGCCTACATCGGCTACATCGGAAATCTGATCAACCGACTGTTCGGCGTCCCATTCGGCGCCGGTCAACTGATCGCCGGCCTCCACATTATCTGGCCCTTGTTGGCACGCATTTTGATCGGCCGTTTCGGCTCGGGAACGTTGACCGGACTGACCAAGGGGCTCGTCGAATTCCTCGCCGGCGGCACGCACGGTGTGGTAATCGTGCTTGTATCGTTTATCGAAGGACTGCTTGTCGATGTCGGCATGGGTGTCTCCCGTCGCCCGAACCTGGCAGTGACGATGCTCTCTGGCGCGGTTGCGTCGGCGTCGAACATCTTTGTTTTTCAAGCGCTTTACTTCTCTGGCGTATCGGCGACGTTCATCCTCGTGATGGCGGGGCTGTCGTTCGTCTCCGGTGCGTTTTTCGGCGGATATTTGGCTTGGGACCTGCACAATATGCTGGTAGCTACGCATCTTGTCTCTAGGGCCAAGACGGCCACCCCGCGCGGCCGGATTGCGTGGAAGAGACACATCGTTACGCTTGTTGTGGTGATCGGAATTCTTGCCGGCGGGGCCTGGTACTACGTGGCGGTCTACGAGCCGTTCGCCGCTCCCGATGCAGCCAAGATCACGGGCGCGGTCGAAAATCATTACACATTTCACTACGGAGAAGCGGGTGTCGATCCGGTCACTGTGACCGCCGAACTGCAAGGAAGCGTCACCTATGTACCGCCGCAGCCATACACCGGGATTCTGCTTCGTGATATCATTGCGCGGGCCAATCCGAGCCCTGGTGCCACAAACGTCCGTGTTATCGCCGATGACGGCTACGAGGCGAGCTTCGCGCTTGACGCCGTCATGAACGATGACTCGCTCTTGCTGACGCTCAATGATGGCCGGCTGCAGCTTGTCGCCGCAGCTTATGATGGAGCTCACTGGGTGAAGCGGGTGAACAGAATTGTCGTCGAATGATCCTCCCACCATCCAATTTAACGACCTAACCGTCCGGTTCCCGGAGCGCAATCGCCCGGCACTCATCGACGTTGCAGAACGGATCAACCCGGGTGAGGTGGTCGTAATCACTGGCCCGTCGGGATGTGGCAAATCGTCGCTCTGCCGCACACTGGCCGGCTTCATTCCCTCGCTTATCCCTGCGGTAGTCACCGGTGACGTTCGCGTCGCACAAGAATCTGTTTTTGCTACCGATCCGGCCCGTCTCGCTGCTCGCATCGGGCTTGTACAGCAAGATCCAGATGCGCAGGTCTGCACGATGCGCGTCCGTCAGGAGGTAGCGTTCGGTCCGGAGAATCTGCGCCTTCCTCCCACTGAGGTGAATCGTCGCGTTGAGGCTGCACTCGAGTCTGCGGGAATTGCCGATCTCGCGGGGCGAGAGACGACGACTCTCTCTGGAGGAGAGAAGCAAAGATTGGCGATCGCGTCTATTTTGGCGATGGAACCGCAGGTGCTCCTCCTAGACGAGCCGACTGCGAACCTCGATCCAGCCGGCGCGCAGGCGATCTTCGATACCCTTGCGCGACTGCGGCAGGAAGAGGAGAGAACGCTCCTTATCACCGAGCATCGGCTCGCGCCGCTACTGCAACTAGAGCCACGGCTTCTGGTCATCGACGAAGGCCGAATTGTTGTCCGTCGCCCGGCCCGGCGGCACGAAGATCTGGTTGCCCTTGGCCTGCGCTCTGGCTGGCCCCGGCAGTCCGCCGCCGCGCCAGAGCAGAAAGGCGAACGACTGATACTGAGAAATGTCTCCTTCAGCTACGGATACGATTCGTTGATTGAAGATCTGTCGCTTACGATTTACCCTGGAAAGGTCCTTGGGCTTATCGGGCCGAACGGTGGGGGAAAGACGACGTTCCTGCGGCTCATTGCGGGGCTCGAATCGCCGCAAGCTGGTACGATAAATCGCCCCCGCGGCCTGCGGGTGGGCATGGTCTTCCAGCAACCGCATCAACAGATCTTCGAGCGAAGCGTCCGACGAGAGCTGGACATCGAGGGGGTGCTCGACGCGGATCGGCGGAGCGCGCTTCTCGACGAGGCACGGCTTGCAGGTCTCGAAAACGCTGCCCCTCTATCGCTCAGCCTGGGGGAGCAGCGGCGCCTGACGGTGGTAACGGCATTTCGCACCCGGCCTGGTCTCATCCTGCTCGACGAGCCGTTCATCGGACAGGACCGACACAATGCGGCGTGGATAATCGGCCGGATACTCGCCGCGCGCGAACGCGGCGCGATAATCCTCCTTGTTTCACACGATATCCCGCTTGTTGCTGCGCTCTGCGACAGCCTGCTCTATCTGGGCGAAGAGACGATCGCGGGATCTCCGGATGCGGTCTTTGCCCGGTTGGCGAAACTGGGTCGGCACGCGTTCACGCCGGGCTATTGGAACGGTGATCACGCATGATCCCGCGGCTTTCATACCATGCGGGTGTGCGCGGCCTACATCGGGCGGGCCCGCTCGGTAACCTCCTTCTTCTCGCAGGGTTTGTCGTTGTCGGACTCGCCTCGCCGAGCATCCTCCTCAAACTGGGGGCATTGGGAGTGATCATCATCGCCGCGTCCCTGTCGGGCGAATCACCGCGCGCCTTCCTCGGAAGCCTGCGATTCGTCACCTTCTTCGCGTTGATCCTGTTCGTAGCGCAGGCGATTTCGATCCGGGAGGGGCAGGCAATCTTTTCGATCGGTATGCCTATTACCGCCGTCGGACTCACGGCCGGCGGTGAAATGGCGCTTCGGTTCCTTGTCATCCTCACGGCGAGTTTCCTCTTTGTCTTGGTCACCGATCCGGATCGGCTGGCGCACATGCTCATCTGGCTTGGAATCCCATACCGGTACGGATTTATGCTCATCCTTGCCCTTCGTTTCGTCCCCTTCTTCCGCGACGAGCTCTCCACGGTACGCGAGGCGCAGCGCATGCGCGGGATCCACCCTTCCATTCGTAGTTTCTCCGGGATTAGAAAGACGATCCACTACACTTTCATGCCGGTCCTCGTTGCCGGTTTGGTGCGAGTCGATTCGATCACTATGTCGATGAAGGGCCGCTGCTTCGGCCTCTATCCGACGCGGACGAGTACGCAAACACTTGGGTTCGGAATGGTGGACATGGTGATAACGGCGCTTAGCGCCATCCTTATTGCACTCGTGATCCTTGCACGGAGGTGGACATGGCTGTGACCGCGCGGATCCGGCGTGACTACCTCATCGCCTGGCTTCTGCTCATAGTGGCGATTGTCGTTCCGACTATCGTCCGCATTAACAGTTCGGCACCCGGACCGGCGATCGTTGTTGTGACCGCCCAAGGGAAGGAACGGACGGTGAGCCTTGCGCGCATGAAGGAGATGCCAACGCTGGCCAGAAAAGGCACCTACCAGAACCAGTTTGGCAACTGGCGTGACGAAGGGGTCTATACCGGTGTGCTCATTTCGGATCTGGTTGGGAAAGACGCTGATTTCGACACGATCCGCGTTGTCGCTACCGACGGGTACGAGGTGACGCTCGATCGTGCGCGCGTCCTCGATCCTGCTTACCCGGTCGTCATCGCCTATGCGTTCGATGGCAAGGAAGTCCCGGCCTGGAGCGACGGTTTCCGGATCGCCGTCCTTCCCGAAGACGGGGCGGTGAGCAACGAAGAGTACAACGCCGTCTCCGCCGGAAGCTTCTGGGTAAAGAACGTGGCGCGATTGATTCTGTTAACCGACTAACCGGCGGTAATCTCTTTTTGCGTATGTATTCGGCTATACACGGGGGGATATCACGGTGTAATGTGTGCGGCGCTGGTCGTTGTGCGATAATCGATGTTGTGCATGAGAAACTGATTGCGTCGCGGTGGGAAGGTGATCGATGGAACATCAACGCATAACCGCCGTAATCTGGGACTTCAATGGAACGCTAATCGACGATGTCGAGCTCGCCACGCGGTCGATCAACACCCTGCTCTTGCGACGAAATATGGAACCTCTGACTGTAACGGCCTACCGGCGGGTGTTCGGGTTCCCTCTTGCTGACTACTACCGCGTCATTGGCCTGGACCTTTCGCACGAGACAATGGACGGACTGGCTGATGAGTTCCACGAGGCTTACTTCCTCGGTCTTCCCGAGTGTTCACTTCACGAAGGGGTATATGAGATCCTTGTAGCGCTCCAGGAAGCGGGCACCGTGCAGTTCGTGCTCTCGGCGATGGAGGAAGAGGCGCTGCAAGCGGCGATCGATCGACTGGGAATAGGCGATTTCTTCGCCGGTGTCTACGGTCTGAATCATCGATTGGCGGATTCAAAGCTTGTGCGTGGTCGGGAGCTTCTCGCTTCGTTTCGCTTCCGCACCGAGAGGGCGCTCCTTATCGGCGATACGGAACACGATGCCGAAGTGGCGCGGGCACTTGGAACATCCGTTGTTCTCGTCGCTCAGGGGCACCAATCCGCCCAACGGCTTAGCGACATCGGTTGCCCGGTGTTCGGCTCGTTTCCCGACTTGAAAGAGGCGCTCGCGCAGTGTCTTCCCTGATCGATGGTCTTGCGGCGTACGATGTAGCGGCACACATATGCTTCTACGACGCACGCCGCGCAATCAGCACTTGCCAAGAGGAGATGTCCCCGCAACCTACGGTAGCAGGCGGTCGATAACCTCCTCGGTCAGCTCACTCAGGCCTTCGTCACCTATCCGCACGTAGACATTGCCGACGCGGACGATAACACTCTCCCCGATGGCAAGGTGCGGGCCGATCCAGTCGACGAGCTTCATCAGATCGAAATAAGCGGTACTGTAGGCGATGATATCGATCGTTTCTTCATCCGTATAACCGCTGTCGGTCCAGATGTCGTTTTTGAAGAAGTACGTTCGACCTTCGATATTGCGTACACCCTCTGTGCCTCCCTGCACAGTTCCCGACTCCGCCAGGTTCTTCAACGCCGTTGCTCCTTGAACCGCGCTTGCTCCGCTCGGCGGCGCGGCGGCCGCACCACGAAGGGCATCTGCCATCTCCTCAGCGGCCACGTCCTCATCGACGAGGAACGAGGTATAGGGGGTGATGATCCCGTAGCGTTTGCTGAGAGAGATGACGGCATCGATCAGTTCATCGTTTTCTCCGTACAACCGGATCTGTTCGAGGAGGTAGGCAATCTTCCGCCCCGCCCACAGTCGTGGCAGGAACGCGGCTTCAAGACCTGCCTGGGAGAATGTTGCCATGGTTGCATATGACGTTGGTACCCCGTTCGCATTTCCGGAGACTGTGATGCGCGCCTCCCCACCGTCCCGATAGCGGCCGAGTATGAGGAGCTGCGTGCCGCGGAAGATGTCGGGCGATACGCGCGGGAACACATCGGATGTCTCGACACCGTCGACCATAAGCACCGTATCGGCAAGGACCGGCGA
>CAZBSW010000104.1:2920-6895 GCA_964494835.1 uncultured Thermotogae bacterium | reverse complement strand
CTAGCGTACTGAATCCCATTCTCGAACGATTTGGGCTGTCCTTGAACTACGATGCGACTTATGATTTGCATACGAGATCATACACAACATTCCAACCCCATTCGCCGTCGCTAGACCCGATCATGCAACATGTGAAAGAGCTGGATTTTCTGACATCGTGCACATTGGCCGGCCCGGCCCAGGCGTACGCTGTGCTGCGAGATACTCAGCTCCTAGCGAATCAGGCTGACTATGCAACGCGTGATTTCTTCGCTGCCGACCGCGTGACTCTGTCCTCCGAATTCGGCAGCTTCACACAGAATCTGGCTACACAGTACAAGAAAGGACGTGTCGTCGTCTTCACAGATAGTACCTGCTTCTCAAACTTCAGCATTCATATGGACGGCTATCCAACGCTCATTCTAAGCACACTCGGGTTCCTGTCGCGAGCAGCTCCCAACTTCCCTTACCGAGTCTTGGGCATGGCTTTCGGAGCAGTGGCCGCGCTGGGATGTTTGTTCCTCATCTGGAAGCATCGGAGGGAGCTCGTACTCCTCGCCGTTGGAGTTCTATTTGGATGGGGACTGGCAACCTTGGCCGTTGCCCAGCTGCACGCTGCTTGGTACCCACTGCCTGCACCGCAGAGTGCAATCCCCTACGTCTATTTTGATCTAGAGCATTCCGAGGGCAAGGTTTCAGCACAGCCTCGTTTCAGTGCGGACCAGGGATTACTTGGCGAGGATTTCAACACGTTCTTCGTGTGGACCCAACGAGTGGATTTGGTGCCTGCTCCCGTTGCCGTTGAGTCCTTGTCCGAGCTTGCGCCCGGACGCCCGATTCTGCTCATTAATCCTGGGGCTAGTCTTGGCGAGGCTTTCCTAAACGAGCTCGTCGAGTACGTTGAAGACTCCGCAGGACGGCTTATCCTAATGGGTCGGAGAGACGGAGATGTCAGTCGGCTTGCTGGAATCCTAGATGCATTCGAATTGCGCTTCGTGTTCGACAAGCAGGCGGGTTGGCTCCTCGCGGAGGGAGAGACGTACGAACACAAAGTCAGTCCTGCACTTACGCTACACGTGTCAATTGCAGATCGTGGGGAAGGCAAGGTCGTTCTCATCGGGGATTCGGTGCCGTTTTCCGATCTGTCCATGGGAGGAACATTCAACGTTCCCTCGTCAGTTCAGCAAGCGCTCTACGGCATCGAGTTCTGGCTTCTTGACCGTGTGTTGGATAATTAACCCAAACGGAGCGCGCTCGGCGACTCACTCAAATAAAGTGACCAGCCCCTCATGACCGGTCCACTGCCAGAGTTAGTTTAACCGACCACCTTCCGCCAAGGCGAATGCTGGAATCAGCGTTCTAGTCTGAGGTGCGGGCGGTCTGTGCCCCAAACTGCCGTGTGGACGGATCTCGTTGTACTCTCTACGCCACGTCTCGATCAGAATCTTCGCTTTCTGAAGTGTATAGAAAATCTCCCTGTTGAGCAGCTCGTCTCGCAGCCTGCCGTTGAAACTCTCGCAGTACCCGTTCTCCCACAGACTTCCTGGCCCGATGAACAATGGCCCAACACCAAGGCGATCTAGCCACTCACGCACCGCTTTGGCTGTCTCTGTGGTACCTTCAGTCCCTCTTGTCTCCAGATCCGGCCGAGCTGCCGTCTTGGCAGACCAGTCCTTCCAACAACCTTGCAACTGGGTGACTCTCAGACGAATCATCGCATGGTTGCTTGGAAGCAGCTGATGGTCTGGCTGCCATCAGGTTGTGCGTGCTTGCTCGAGGTGCGTCTACTGACCTTCGCCCCCACTCGGCCCGATCCAGACTTGCCGTCTAGGTGAACAGGGACTGCCGTGTTCGGGGAGGAGGCAAAGCACGCGGGAGATGGAGTCCTCGAATATCAAGGAAGACACAGCGTTTGGAGACCAGGGGATTCAAACTGGAAGTGTCACCTGGTCAACGCCTTGGCGCTGTACCGCGCAACAGAACACGCTTTTCTGCTAGCTATGGGCCTGCCTGGACTCGAACCAGGGACCTCCCGCTTATCAGGCGAGCGCTCTAACCAGCTGAGCTACAGACCCATACAACGGCGTTATGGTAGCAGCGGCGTGAGTGAGTGTCAAGAAAGGGTCCTGATCCTGGTTAACGGCCAATACATGTTGCAGAAAGATCGGGGAGCGGGGATGGCCAAGGACGGCCGATCATATTAGGAGAAGTTGTTAAGTTACCGAGAACTTGAAGACATAGGTAGAGGATCGCCAGATTGCCAGCCTATGCGATGCCACAGCAAGGGGATTCCTGTGGCGATCACTCCAATGGTGAAACCTTGCCCAGGTCTTCGATCTCCTTGTGGAGCGTTCGCGCCTCGGTCAGCAGTCGATTAGCCTGCTGTTGGATGAGCGGGAAGCGTAGGCTCATGCGGCTGATGAACGCGGCATCGTCCTTTCTTCTCACAAGGGCGATGATATCACCCGTGACATCAGTGATGGCATATCTGAATCCCTCGGGGCCTTGTCCCCAGGGTTCATACTTCCACTTGTGAGACATTCTGTCCCTCCTTTGTTGCGGTTTCGCTCGGACAAACCACAGGTCATGGCTACAGCCACTTCTTTCGTCGGAAATAGATGATCATTGCCCCGGCGATGGCGGCCATGATCCCCAGCGCCCAGAAGTAACCGAACGACCATTTCAGCTCGGGCATATGCTTGAAGTTCATCCCGTAAATTCCAGCGACGAACGTCAACGGAATGAAGATAGTAGCAATGATCGTCAGTACTTTCATCACCTCATTCATGCGATTACTCACGCTGGAGAGGTAGATGTCCAGCATGCCGGAGATTGCGTCCCGTAGAGTCTCAACGGTGTCGATAACCTGAATCGTATGGTCATACACGTCGCGCAGATAGATCAGGGTTCGCGCTTCGAACAGTGATGATTCACCACGCTGCAACGCACTAATCACCTCGCGCAACGGCCAGACAGACTTTCGTAGGAAAAGGAGCTCACGCTTTAACGCGTGGATCTCCTTGAGTTCACCCGGAGAGGGACTGGCCACCAATCTCTCATCTAGCGCCTCGACTCTGTCCGCGAGCTTCTCTAGGATGATGAAGTAGTTGTCCACGATTGCGTCGATCAACGAGTAAGCGAGGTAGTCAGGTCCCATGTTGCGAATTCTTCCCTTGCCGTAGCGAATCCGTTCTCGCAACGGGTCAAACACATCGCCGGGACGTTCTTGGAGCGATATCACCCAATGAGGGCCGAGAAGAATGCTGATCTGTTCATCATCGATCTCGTCACGCTCATCATCGTAGCGGAGCATCTTCATCAGGATGAACAATATGCCCTCGTAATCCTCCATCTTCGGGCGTTGGCCGGTATGAACAATGTCTTCCAGCACTAGTGGGTGAAGGCCGAAGTGTTCCCCCAATTCTTCGACAATCTCGATCCGGTGAAGGCCGTCGATGTTGATCCATGTGACTGTGGGACTCTCTTTGAACGGGATACATTCCTCGATAGATGAAACTTCATCCTCTCGCAGGTTGGCCTCGTCGTAGTCGACAAGGCGGATTTTCACTTCGGCTTTTGAGATCTCTCCGATGTGAAGGACACTCCCCGGCGGGAGGCCGGCTTTGCGCGAGCTTCGCGGGATTAATCTGGCCATCGCTACCTCCTGCGGTTTCATTATAAGAAGCAGGCATCCGTCGCCCAAGCGGCCACGGTAGGTGAATTCGGATAAGCGTGCGCCGGATACTTAGCTACGAAAAACGCCGGCTTGGGTCGGCTTGCCGACAGAATAGTGTTTCGTGCGACAAAACGCTCCCGTACTCTACGGGAGAAAGAGGTCTCTAGGTGGATGTCTCAGTTTCCAAACCGCTTGCTGCTTCAGCAAGCTTATCGAGTAGCATATCGAGGTCGCCCTCGAGGATTGCGTCCAGTTGGTAGAGGGTGAGGTTGATGCGGTGATCGGTAACGCGGTTCTGCGGGAAGTTGTAGGTACGTATC
>CAZBSW010000104.1:0-2910 GCA_964494835.1 uncultured Thermotogae bacterium | reverse complement strand
TCTTCTCGCTGCGGTCACCTGTTCCGATCTGCTTGCGGCGAGTGGCCGACAGCTTCTCCTCTTGTTCCTTTTCCAGGCGGTCCTTCAATCGCGACCGGAGCACACGCATCGCCTGCGCCTTGTTCTTGTGCTGCGACTTCTCGTCCTGGCAACTCACGACCAAGCCGCTGGGGATATGCGTGATACGTACGGCGGAATCGGTCGTGTTGACACTCTGCCCCCCAGGGCCGGTGGAACGGAAGGTGTCGATCTTGAGGTCGTTCGGATCGATGGTAATCTCTACTTCTTCTGCCTCCGGGAGAACGACCACAGTGGCAGTGGATGTATGGATCCGTCCAGAGGACTCTGTCTCCGGGACGCGCTGAACGCGGTGCACGCCGGATTCGTAGCGGAAGCGTCCGTACGCATCTTTCCCTTCGATGGCGAACATGATCTGCTTGAATCCGCCAAGTGGAGTGGGATGGCTGTCGAGGAGTGAGATTCTGAATCGGTTCGCCTCGGCATAGTGGGCGTACATACGGAACAGATCGGCTGCGAATAGACTTGACTCATCTCCGCCGGTGCCGGCGCGTATCTCGAAGATCGCGGTCTTGGAATCGTTTGGATCGGGAGGGATGATGAGACGGAGGAATTCCCTCTCAATGTCTCGCAGATGGCGTCGGTCACTCGCCAATGCCTCTTCGATCTCTTCGCGCAGTTCTTCTTCGCTCTTCCATAGCTCTTCCTCTTCGGCGATCGATGCGGTGATACGCTCCCATTCATCACCGAGCGCAATGACATCGCGCAGATGCGCGTATCGTTGGGAGAGAGCCCGGTATTCCGGGCTCGTGATCACCTTGGGGTCGCTCATCTGTTGTTCCAGTTGGGAGTACTCTTCCCTTACCTGTACTAGTCGATCGACGATCTGTGAATTGCTCATTGTGAGGAGAAAACTACGTGATAGGAGGAGGGATTTCAACCCAGTTTCAGGAGAAGGCGCCGACGATAATCGCCGTTCTCCCTACGCAGCCGAGAGATCTCGCGATCCTTCTCAGTAATCCGGGAGCGTAGCTCGGCGATCAAGGCACAGTTGGTGCTTGAACGGTCGGTAATGATTCTGGCGATTACTCCGCGCAGGTATTTGACCTGTTCGACGAGGACACGCTCCAGATCGCAAGCGAAGTCGATCTCATCTAGCGATACTTGCGCTACCAACTTGTCCAAAAAATCCTCATGCTGCATAAGTCTATCTTCTGTGATACCAAGAGAGGGGGCGAGGACAACTGGCCTGATGATGCGGGACGTTGCGGAAGTAACGGTGTTGTTCACGGAAATGGCGCATGCTAGAGTTGTACTAGATACCGATTACAGGAGGAGTAGTCATGAGCCACGGATCGATCTGTCACATTGAGTTTTCTACACCGGATCTTGCTAAGACACGAGCGTTCTATGAGGACGTTTTTGGTTGGAAGACAAGCGCAATGGGAGAGGTGCCGAACTATGCGTTGTTTTCACCCCCTGAGGGGGTGGGAGGCGGCTTCGCCCATGCGGAAGGGACGACAGCAGGGCCACTTGTGCATATCGAGATCGATGACATCGATTCTACGTTGAGCAAGATCGTGAAGCTCGGAGGGAAGACGATCACTCCCAAGACCAAGATCAGCGACGAGTACGGCTTCTATGCCGTGGCGCTGGACAACGTTGGCAACCGGATCGGGCTTTGGAGTCAATCTTAGGACACGAGCGCAGGATCCCCGACCCTGCGCTCGCTACTTTCTGCTCTAGAAGGAGGTAAGGAGGTATTGTTTCCTTTTCACTGACATCTACACGCTGGCGAGCGGGAAGTTTCATCGCGTAGGAAAAAGGGTGCCCCTGTGGCCGGTGAGCAGAGGCCATGTCTGCCACGCAACTATTTATTGCTGCTTGTTCTTCGGAATCGACCGATCGAGCTGCCACCAGATGCAGGATGATAGAAGCCTGAATTCGAGGGATAATCAATGTTCGGCGAGTGAGGAGGTAAGATGATTCCCTACGTGCTGCGGCGGCTTGCTAGTCTCGTTATCTCCTGCCTCTTGATTTCCGTCCTCGTGTTTGTCGTGATGCGCCTCATACCGGGTGACACGGCACAGATCATGCTCGGAACCGAAGCCGACCCCTCTACTCTGCAGGCATTGCGTGTCCGCCTCGGCCTCGACCAACCGCTGTACATACAGTATGGAACATGGATGCGTGATCTCCTCACCGCAAGACTCGGCCAATCTTTACGGTACAATGTGCCGATAGCGGGGCTGATTGCCTCTCGGCTGGCGGTGACTGTTCCGCTTGCCCTATTGGCGATCGTCATTGCAGGATTGATTGGTCTTCCAGCCGGGGTGTATGCGGCCACGCATCGCAACGGGCTGGGTGACTACGGGATGATCGCGCTGTCGCAGGTAGGCCTCTCTATCCCTGCGTTTTGGCTGGGAATACTCCTCATGCTCATCTTCTCTGTCCGTCTCCGCTGGCTCCCGGCGGGCGGATTCGTCGGGTGGGGGGAAAGCGTCTGGGAGGCGATGCGGTCTCTCCTCCTGCCTGCGGCTGCACTAGGAGTAATCCACGGCGCAGTAATCGCCCGCCTCAGCCGTTCGGCGCTTCTCGAGGTGTTACAGCAGGAGTACGTGCGAACTGCACGTGGCAAGGGGGTCATAGAGAGGAAGGTGTTGTGGAAGCATGCGTTGCGAAACGCGCTCATACCGGTGCTGACAGTTGTCGGAATGCAATTCTCTGCGCTCCTTGCCGGCGCGATCATTATCGAGAACGTATTCTACCTCCCTGGATTAGGACGGTTGGCGTTTCAGGCCATCGGACAGCGTGACCTTCCTGTTGTGCAGGACATCGTTCTGTTAGTGGCGATCCTTGTCGTGGGCATGAACCTGTTGGTCGATCTTGCCT
>CAZBSW010000103.1:0-6981 GCA_964494835.1 uncultured Thermotogae bacterium | reverse complement strand
GTGCCGCGTATCAAGCACAGATCTATCGCGGTGGATTGCTAGCCGTAACGGAAGGGCAGATGGACGCGGCCCGATCTTTGGGGATGACCAAACCGCAAGCCATCTGTTTCGCGATCCTTCCACAAGCGCTCTATTTCTCACTACCGGGGCTGGCCAATGAATATTCGATTCTCCTAAAGGATACGGCGCTGGCATTCACAGTTGGCGTTGTGGAGCTGTTTACGAAGGGAAAGTTCATCGCCGTGCAGACTCGTGCAACTCTACCGATCTACCTTACCGTGGGAGCGATATATCTTCTTCTCACCCATATCGGCGTGTTTTGCTTCTGGATAATGGAACGATTGGCCCGCATTCCCGGTCTGGGAGGGCGGGTAAAGGACAGTGAACGATGAGTTTTCTTATCGACGCAACGCCTCGCCTGCTGCAAGGATTGTCAATCACACTTCAACTGATCGCCTGCTCTGTACCTATCGGGCTCACGATCGGCGTTGTGATCGCCACGGGAAGGGTTTACGGTGGGGCAGCGCTATCATCACTTGCCTGGGGATATCAGCTGGTCTTCCGCGGGACACCACTATTGTTGCAACTGTTCGTTATTTACTACGGCCTCCCACATTGTGGTATCGTCCTTAGTCCTTTCGTGTCCGCCATCACTGCATTCGGTCTCTGCAGTGGGGCTTACCATTCCGAATACCTCCGCGGAGCGATCCTTTCTATTCCGGACGGGCAGATGGACGCGGCGCGTGCCTTGGGGATGAGCAGAATACAGAGCGTTTTCTCGGTCATTCTCCCGCAGATGCTGCGCAAAGCTATCCCGGGCTGCACCAATGAGATTGTTTATCTGATCAAGTACTCTTCCCTTGCTTACATTGTTACCCTGGTCGACCTGACCGGCCAAGGCCGGTTGATCGGTTACGCAACATTCCGCTTCTTTGAAGTATTCTTGATCGTGGGGTTAATCTACCTGGGGATGGTAACTATCGCTGCTCGGCTCCTTACGGCAGTGGAAGCGAGGGTTCATATTCCTGGCCTGTGATGCTCTTCCCGCTGGTATACCCGTCCCGTTCCACAGCTTCCCTCATGACTGGATCAAACTCTCTGCAGGTTTACACACGATCTCCATATGATTACAGAAAGGCAGTTCGTTGTGACGGGAGCCGTTTGCCGGCAAATGCCGTCGCAAGCGCGCCCATCCACTCAGGTTACGGATAGAGTTATCCGCAGGAACTCGCTCCTCCTCCAGTCCGGCTCTACTTTTGAACGGCTGGTAGAACAGGAAATGTTGGTTCACCCGTTGGGAAAGCGTCCGATGAACGTGCTTATCTACACCGCTTTCTGGATACTTAGGTGAATATAAGACGAGATCGCTCGCAAGTTTCTGTATCGATGCTGGGGAGATGTGTAGAATATCGATATTGTATCAGTGCCAACGATCAATCACGGGGAGGTTTACGGATGCAATACCGCTCTTTTGGCAGGCTTGATTGGAGACCGTCCGCGCTCGGCTTTGGCCTGATGCGACTTCCGGTAATCGATAATCAGCCGGGAAGAATCGATGAGCCACTGGCAACGCGTATGGTGCGTTATGCAATCGACAACGGCGTAAACTATGTCGACACCGCCTACCCATACCACGGAGGGCAGAGTGAGTCGTTCGCCGGCCGCGCGCTCCAGCACGGCTATCGCGACAGGGTAAAACTGGCGACAAAACTGCCGTCATGGCTGATCAAGACTGCGGATGATCTCAGTCGCTACCTCGATGAACAACTCGAGCGCCTGCAGACAGATCATATCGATTTCTATCTTCTGCACGCCCTTAATCAGCACAACTGGCCGAAGCTGCGCGATCTCGGCGTGCTCGCGTGGGCCGAGCGCATGATGACGCAGGGCTGTATCCATCACCTCGGGTTCTCTTTTCATGACAACCTTGCCACTTTTAAGGAAATCATCGATGCGTACGAAAACTGGACGTTCTGCCAAATCCAGTACAACTACATGGACATCGACTACCAAGCGGGCGTGCAAGGGTTAAGATACGCGGCCGAGAAAGGATTGGGCGTCGTAATCATGGAGCCGCTTCGCGGCGGGCAATTGAGTAAGACGCCTCCCGAACGAGTGGCCGACTTGTGGGCAGATGCTGCCCAACCCCGTACCCCGGCCGATTGGGCGTTGCAGTGGGTCTGGAGCCAGCCGGAAGTCTCCCTCCTGTTGAGCGGAATGAGCACCATGCAACATGTGACCGAGAACATTGCAAGTGCCGACCATTCTGATGTGGGATTACTGACCGACGAGGAGCTGGCATTGATCGGCGATGTACGCGATGCCTATCGAAGGCTAACGCCCATTCCTTGCACCAACTGCGGTTACTGCATGCCTTGCCCGAACGATGTGAGTATTCCCCGCGTCTTCGAGATCTACAACAGTGCAGTGATGTACGACGATGAGGCCGGTGCGCAGCGGAGCTACACGTTCCTCAACGAGGAGAATCGTGCCGATGCCTGTGTCGAGTGTCGCGCATGTGAGGAGCGTTGTCCCCAGGGGATTGCAATTGCCGACTGGCTCAAGAAGGCTCATGCCGTGTTGCGTAAGAGCCCGTAACACACCGTTACATTGTACGGACGGGCATGCCGGCCTCAGATGTGATTGTGTTTGAACCTTTTTCTCCCTCATCGCCACATACGAGTGGAAGGAGGAAGAATGCTGAAGTTGACGGGCAGAACCACAGATGATCTAGCGTTAATTCGCTATCAAGAGTTGCTGCGTGCATCTGAGGAAAAGCCGCAATAGCCAGAAGGCCACGTTCCTCTTGTGCCGGCCGGCCGCTAGCCCGCGATCGAGACGAGCATCACTCCTCCGAGAATAAGCAACACGCCGATCGCGCACCTCCGAGAGGGTCGCTCCTTCAGGATGATAACGCTCGCCAAAAAACCGAACAGCACCACCAGCCCACGCACCGGCGCCACCAAGCTCGCGGGCGCTCGATCGAGGGCGGCGAGCCACAGAAGCCACCCGAGAAACAGATTCATGCATCCGGTCAGTACAGCGATACGCATCCCCATGCGAGACCTTCTCACCCGACCTAGGTGACCCTTGAGGAGCAGATACACTCCCCAGGCGGCGGTCGAACCCCCGATCGCCAGCAGTTGATATGTGACGGGGATCATGCCGTGGGTAAGGCAGTATTTCACCGGTACCGTCTCCGCGATTCCCCACGTCACCCCGGCCGCTAGCGCGATCACCGGACCGAAGCGCGGTGCCGACGCCTGCGAGCGATCGCGCCTGGAGACGAGGAAATAGGCACCCGCTACCACCAGTGCCGCAGCGAAAAACGCGGCAAGGCGAGGAGGCTCAGATAGGAACACCACCGCTGCTGCCACTCCCCAGAGTGGGGCCGTATTGGCAAGCGGAATCGTCTCGTGCGCAGGGCTCCCCTTCAGTGCAACCATGTACAACATAGCGCCGACAAACGAATCGAGGACGCCGCCAAAGAATGCCACGACCAACAAGCCGGAGGCAACAACCGGAAATCCTGTCGTGAAGAGTCCGAAGACAACGACAAACAGAAATGCGGCGCCAGATCGAATGAATCCAAACAGGGCGAGCGAAGTGTCAGCAAGCCCGCGTTTGGCGATGACCTGCCCCGTTCCCCACAGCATGGAACCAGTGATGGCAAGAAGAATTGCGATACCGATGACGTGCCTCCTCGATCACGGTTGGAACTACCCGCGGGTTTCAGACCGGACAAGGATATCAGCCACAGACACGTGTGGCCAGTATTATCGGTCGAGGATCCGCCCGAGAACGGCCTTCAGCCGGGGAAAATGAGTGCCGCGCCAGTAGAGTTTTCCACACCCGCCGCAGACGAAATAATCATCCTGCCACAGCGCCGTCCTTGGTGGGATGCGGTCGTAGACCTCACCTTTAGAGACGGGTGCGATCTCACCGTTACATGACGGGCAGCGGGAGAACGGCTTCACCTGCCCACGAAGATCGAACCGGTCCAAAACCTCGCCTGCCTGCTCGATCGGGTCAGTCGACCTTACCCAGTAGCCGTGCATTACCGCACCGTGCTTCAGAAGCGCCCGATCGCGGGTGAGGATAATCCGCTTTTCATCCTCGGCAATCGCCACGATCTTTGCGTCCGTGTAGTCCCCAGAATGCAGAGTATCCAACCCCAACAGGCGCAGATAATGTGCGAGTCGGCGCAGGTGTACATCGGCGATGAACGCCGTGTGGCGCAGCGGCTGCGCGCGCAGCCTGACAAGCGGGGTAACATCCAGACTCTCAAATACAGGGTAGACGGAGATCCGATCGCTCGCCTGAAGGCGATAGGTGAAGTCGACCGAACGTCCGTTCGCCAGGATCACGTCTACCTCTACATGCGGCACTCCGAGCGACTCGATAGTGTCCTTGACCCTCGGTCTCCCACTGAATTCGTGTGCAAATGCATGCCCTCGCTTCTCAGAAGGAAGGAAGTCATTCAATTCCGCATAGAAGCGAAACATCGCAACTTTCATCGCTCGATCGTACACACAACCAGTCACAATGAACAACAGGGAACTCTTCGCTGACTGGAGCGGATACTGAAGTCCCAACTACAGATAACAGGTCGCTGTTTCCCCGCTCGCTACGCTCACTTAAAGAACGAAATCGCAGCAATCAGTTCCCAGTATCGACCTGAAGGCTGCTTCCAACCTCTGCACACGGCGTTGCAGATACCCCACCGGGCGAGGAAGGCGCCCAAGACATGTGTGGGCGCTTTCTTGCCTTTCCTCCGGAAGGTCACTACTGCAGTGCCTGCAGTCCTTCCAAGTCGACGTTCTCCTTCACTAGACGTCCCAATAGATCGACCTTGCCACCGTCATCCTCGGTAAGGAGCGGCTCGATCTCCTGCACTTGTCGCGCCGTATCGTAGGTATCCGTGGGGACGAGGAGGATCGGAACGTTGTCCTCACTTGCGCGGCTGATCACGTTCGCGGGGGGGACAATGTTGTTCGTCAGCACGATGCACGCTGTGTTGCCCGCCTCCAACGCGGCGAGGACCATGTCGCTTCGGTCGCCGCTCGTGATGATCAACTTGTCGTTCTTTCCGATCATCGGATCGGCGAGCGCGGCGGACACGGACATCGCTCCGACAAAGACATTGCGGATCTTGCGCTTCAAACCGTCCTCACCGGCGATAACGCGGGCGAACAGCTTCTCCGCCAGATAGCTCGAGGAGAGCGTGGTAAGCTCTTTCTCGTACGGGATAACGCCCAGCACGTTCACTCCCAGCGCCTCGATCTCCGGCAGGTACGTCGATTTGAAGTCATCGGGCTGCATCACTTTGTTGATGATTACTCCGCCAATGTGTGCTTCATCCGCGCCAACGAACCGCTTGATAAAGGCTATGTCATCGCCGATTTCGTGCTCGGTGCCGCTGCAGATGATGAGAACGTTGCACCCCGTCGCCTGCGAGAGGGTGAGAGGGTCGAGGTAGACGGACGCACCGTAGGCAAGATCCTGACCGCACTCAATGAACAGCGCCTGTTTATCGCGTGCCATTCGGTCCATTGTCCGCCTTACTTCAGCGTGAATCGAGTCGCGATCGTACATGTAATGAAGTTTGGAGTGATCGAAGCCGATCGAGATCGTCTCCGGCTCCTCAGTGAGCGAGAACAGGTTCACCATCAGGGCGGCATCATAATCCCACAGCCGCTTCTTTCGGTACAGGAACCGGTCTCCCAGCGGCTTGACATAGCCGAATTTCCTGTCTGTCGCCTTGGCCACCCCGACCAGCACGCACGTCTTTCCCGCACTCCTCCGCGTTGAGGCGATGATCAGCGAACCCATCTCTACCTCACCTCCCGTGTAGTCTTAAACAGAATTCTCACATCGACCGCCTTGACTCCATGCCCGTGCTCGTAGACAAGGAGCGGATTGATCTCAATGTCAGTGATATCGCGGCATTTGTCGATCAACGCGCCCAGCTTGGTTGCAACGTCGATGATCCCACCGATCTCCTTCCGCTTCTCCCCACGGACACCGAGCAGGAGGGGATAGGAACGGATATCTGCAACCATGTCGTTCGCCTCACGGTGAGAGAGAGGAGCGGCGCGGAACGCGACATCTTTCATTACCTCCACGTAGATCCCGCCGAGGCCGAACATCACAATCGGACCGAACGATCCGTCCTGACGCGCGCCGATGATCGTCTCCACACCCGCCTTCACCATCTCCACAACCTCGACTCCTCGAATCACCGCATCTTGTTTGTAGGCACGACAACTGCGCATGATTGCCTGATAGGCGTCGATCACTTCGTCCTTGTTCAATAGATCGAGGGCGACGCCGCCGGCGTCGCTCTTGTGAACTATATCCTTAGAGACGACCTTCATCACCACCGGATAGCCGATATCCTCCGCCGCCCGCACTGCCTCGTCCAAGTTTCGGGCCAGGATCGACTGCGGCATGGACAGGCCGAGGACCTTCGCCACTTCCTGTGCCTCATTGGCGAGAAGAAAGCCGCGCTTCTCGGCGCGGGCACGATCGAGGATCTCCTCCACCGCCAGCACGTCGATCTCAACTTCCTCTGCTCTGTCGCGGGGTTCTCTCATCTTGTTCCACGAGCGGTACATCGCTCCAAGACAAGATACGGCATCGTAGACATCCGAGAATACGGGGACTCCGTCATTTCTCAGTTCGCGTACGATCACCTCCACCTTTTCTCCCCCGAACAGCGAGAATACAATTGGCTTCTTCTTTTTGTAGCGGGCGTACTCTCGCCTAAGAAGGTCTCCGAACCCGTCGGTATCGAATAGAGCGGTTTCGCAGTAGAGAGCAAGTGCCGCGTGCATCTCGGGATTTGCCAGCATCGCCTCCAAGGAGCGCTCATAGTCCTGCGCCGTTGCCTGGCCGGTGAGGTCGACCGGATTTTTCGACGAGCCGAAATCGGGCATCACCTCGGAAAACGCGTCCTTCAATACCTGTTGGTCATCGTAC
>CAZBSW010000102.1:0-7006 GCA_964494835.1 uncultured Thermotogae bacterium | reverse complement strand
TGCCGACGTGGGTGAACGTGTCAGTTCCCCGGATGATTCCATCCACGGTCGAGTGCCTCGGAACTGGAAGGCTGCCGGATTGATCTTCGGGGTGTGCTCTCCGATTACAGCTTCAGTGACGCCCTTTCTAAATTTGGTTCAGTCTGTTGATGGGCCATGCCTGAAAGGTACATCATCTCTCCAAGCACGCGATAGTGACTCCTCCCTGAACGCGCTTGACTTCTACGGTCGACTGTGTAAAATGAACTCGACTGAGTGGTCGAATGGTGAATGGATCGTCACACCGTTCATACACGATGCGCTCGTCGTTTCTACATATTGAGAAGCGACACACGATCCGTAGGTATCATACCTTCCAGGACTCGTGGCGGGGCACGAATGAGTGCCTCGCCGCGGGTTCGATAGAACTTGCACAGTTGACCTGCTCCCGATGGCGCATCGCATCCAACCGACCGGCTGTGCCATAGGAGACAGATGCTGAGAATCAGGATCGCAGGTTCGTCGACGCTTCTCGTTGTTGGAATCTCCGCACTTTCGACATTCTATTGGCGGTACCGGCGGTCTGCTCCCATCTTGAGTACAGCCACGTACTGAGGACGGTTGACAGCGGGAGTTTGCGGTGCTGCTTAGACCGGTTATACTAGATTTGACTGGTCCGTCGAATTCGGGGAAGGGAGGAGAATGGGTGTAACTCAGCGCCGAATCAGAGAGCGTGAAGCGCGCGCCGCCCTCATTCTCGATGCCGCTCTGCAAGTCTTCACAAGTCGGGGCATCCACGATGGAACCATGGATGAAATCGCAGAAGAGGCGGAGCTGGGGAAGGGTACGCTCTACTATTATTTCCCGTCGAAGGAAGCGATTCTGTTGGCGCTGGTTGAGATGACAATCGAGCGCCATTTCAACGGCATTCGGGACATCGCCAAGCAAACAACTACTCCTCTCGAAGCCGTTTCCGCCATCATCCGAGGTTTCGCTGCCAACTACGAACGAACCCCGGACCTGTTTCGCCTCTTCTATATGGCTCTGATCTCAACGACGGAAGACGTAGCGCCAGCGGTGCGCGCCTTCGGGCGGTACCACCGCAAGTGGCGTAAGTCCCTTCAAGAGGACGTAAGCGGTGCCCTAGATGGAATAGGAATCTCGCCAGAGGTCCTGGTGAGTTTTACGGGAACATACGTGCATGGAATCAACCTTCTTGCCCTTTCCGGAAGGGATTTGAATACATTAGTGGAAGACGCAATTAGTGCGGTGGGAGCATTACTCGGAGCCGGCGGCGAAGGAGAATCGTAGATCTCTTCTAGCAACGATGGTTCCGTTCGACGCGTCGTCATGGCGCACCCAGAAGGAGGTCTGTGGTGTATCGAAAACTGTTCGCCCTATTGCTGATCGCAGTGGTCTCGCTACCCATTGTAGCGTTCTGCGGGCTGAAGATGGATGAGATTGTCACTCAGTACCCCAACACGTACACGAAGATCATCGCACTGGATCTGGCAAAGCTCAGTGGCGATGACGTTCTGAACAGCGCCATTATCGGTCCGCTGGCGGCCGCCAATCATCCGGTGAACGGAATCCTGCGCACTCTCGGGATCCTTGGTCTTGATGTCGCAGACGTTGTGCATGCCGCTTATGCGACTGGCCCTGGCATGACCCCGTACTCGCTTGTGCTGGGAGTGGACACTGACCAGGCAATGGCGGCGGTGGGCGGAATCGAGGCCGGAGCAGGCGCACCTGGCTCACCGTATCAAAACTGGGACATGGAGACGATCGCTGACACGCCGGTAGTGATTACCGGGGGAAAATTCGGTCCGTTTGATATGCAGTGGGGCTATTTCGCCAAGGATGACATGCTATGGATCGGCTCTGAGATTGGCCTGGTCGCTCCCCCAGACCTGGACAGACTGCGTGCCTCGACCGAATCAATTCTCAAGAGGTCGGCTGGTGAGGCTCCTGTCTTTGACGAGCTGCTAATGGGGATGGCAGTCGGCGGGGGAGATATCAGTTTCGTTCGCGCCACTGACAATGCAAAAGACCGTCCGCTCGAAGCTGGCGATGAGGCAATGGCCTATGCCGTGACGTTCAACGGTGACTCGGCTACAGTGAGGTTTCTCGTCCGCTTCAGCTCTGTCGAGGAAGCAACCGCAGCCGCTGACAAGCTTTCTGCTGGAACGAGCAGCTACCTCGCTCAGGATCTCTACCATGGCGAGCTTGCAGAGTTGACGCAGGCAGATTCGCTCCTGATGTTCGAGGTCACGACGGACCTGGCTGGAGCAGTCGGGTTGTTGATGCTTACAGTGCCTATAATCTAGTTCGTCGCCCATGCGCCGCTTTCTGCAATCGGTCGCAGCGTTGTCCGCTAGACATTCGCTTGCGGTATTGATCGCCGTCAGCCTCATCACGGGGCTGATGGCGTTGTCCACGACTCGCTTGCGCATCGGCAACGATCCACAGGAGTTCCTCCCATCCAACGAGAAGGTCGCTGCGCATGAGGAGATCGAGAAGCAGTTTGGCAGTGCAAGCTTCTCGCACACACTGTACGTCCGCTTCTCACCACGGGGGGGAGGCTCAATTGAGTCGCCGGACGCGATCTTGGAGATGGATGATGTTCTAAGTGCGCTACGCGCCATTCCAGGTGTGACGAGCGTACAAGGGATCCCCGATTTCGTCAAGACAATCCATGCAGGGCTGCACGGCGGTGATCCCAACTTCGATGTTCTTCCGACCCACGGTTGCGATCTGGGCTACTCTTTCCAGGACGTCATCCGGATGTCGTTCCAGCGAATGACGCTGCTCAAGGGATTCACGTCTCCTGAAGGCACAGCCATCGCGCTCGCGGCCGTCGATGCCGATACCGATCTGGTGAAGGTTTCACAGCAGGCCGAAGATGCACTGGCGGCTATCGAGACCCCTGCCCTTGATGTCGGATTCCTGAGCTACGGATCTTCGATCAACGTCTTCGACAGCGTGACTCGCGGAGACGTACGTCTGTTCGGGCCGGTTACGGCGGTCATTGCTGCATTGGTTCTCGTATGGATTTTCCGGATTCGCGGCTGGAGGAACCTGTTGCTGTTGCTCGGTCTTCTGTTGGCGCTCTCGACTGTCGCGATAGCGCCGAGCATCCCTCCGGGAGGTGCCAGCGCACTGCGATTCGTGAGTGGGTTCCTGATGATTGCCTCCATGGTTCTGGTTACGAAGCGGGTGTCAATCTGGCACGCTACCATCTGGGCTGGACTCGGTTTGGTGTTGGTCCTGTTTCAGAACGGATTGGGGCTTGGCATCGTGAGCCTGGCAACGGTCGCGTTTAGCTTCCGCCGTCTCTCGAATCTGTATCTTCCGTTGCTGATCGTCATCCTCACCGCGATCTGGACGTTCGGACTCCTGGGTCTGTGGGGAGTGCCTCTTAATTTCCTTACCATCGCTGTTCTTCCTCTCTTGCTTGGTGTCGGCATTGATGATTCCATTCACATGCTCCATCGATACGATGGAGAGCGCCGCGCCGGCTCCCCGGGAGAGACAGCCATCGACATCGCTGTGACACGGACGGGAAGGGCGCTCCTGCTGACTACGCTGACAACTGTGGTTGGATTCTCTTCCCTGCTTGTATCACGAAGCGCCGTGATCCAGCAGTTCGGTCTCCTCGCCAGTTTTGCGATGCTGACCAGCTTCGTCGTGACAATGACGGTTGTTCCTGCATCGAAGCACTTGTTGCATGAATCGCCGGAAGATGCCGGCGGTCTTCCGCGTGACGAGACGCGCCTGGGGCGCAGCCTGCGGCGCTATGTTGAGGCATTGAGCCTCCCCAGAGCGGTGCCGATCGTGATCGGGGTGGCGGCGGTGATCGGACTTGGGGCGTTCGTGATTGGCCGCGACATCGAGTTCTATTCGTTCGACCTGCGACGGATGCTCCCGCCCGACTATCCGATCGTTCGCTTGTACAACGAAATAAATGAGGAATTTCGCGTTTATGATGAAGTCAACATTCTCCTAACCGGGGATGTCGCGCGGCTTGATGTTATCCGGGCAATGACCGAAACCGCGCCAACAGCGCTATCCTCCTCGCCCTATGTTCGCCGGGTAACATCGATCGCCCAGGTGCTCGACGATGCACGAAGAGCCTACCCGTCGCTGGACAAGCAGTTCATGGATAGGATGATCCAAGTCGGTGCGGATGCGGCGTACAAAGGTCTTTTCGATGATATTCTCGCACGGCCGGACCTTCGAACTCGTGCCGCGGGCTACGTAGGGTGCGACGAGCAAGGTGACTACACGACTGCGGTAATTCGAGCCGACGTTCTTCGCTATCACGACCACGCGCAGGCCGCGGCTGTAGCCGCCGACATAACCGCCCGCACCGGGCGGCTCGTCGAAGAGCTGAAGAGCCTTGGCCTGCAGGTCGTCGTAACGGGCTCACCCTACCTCACTGACATCAGCCTCAGATCTCTCCGAGAAGGTTTCTTCCAATCGATGGCCATCGCGTTCGTCCTTTGCTTCTTGGTGATCGCACTCATCTTCCGATCCGTCCGTTGGGGAGCTGTCAGCGTTGTGCCGATGGTGCTCGTGATGGGATTGGAACTGGCGACGATCAAGATCTTGGGCATCCGGATTAGCGCCTCGACGGCCATGGTTGCCGCAATCGCAATCGGCGTTGGCGTGGACTACGCAATTCACCTTGTGCAGCGATTCAGAGAGGAGCAGGATCTCGGTATGGCCACCTCTCGTACAGGGGAGGCCCTGTTCAGCGGATGCGCCACAACCATTGCTGCGTTTTTTGCCTTAATCCTTGGGCAGATCATCTGGAATCGGGATTTCGGGATTCTCGCCGGCGCAGCGGTGTTGTATGCTTTTGTCGTGACGGTATTGATCCTGCCAGCGCTGCTAAATCTGGTCATCAAACCGCACAAACGAAGGAGTGATTCCCAATGATACGACGTCTGACATGGCTCCTGTTGTTCGCTTTGCTCGTCTTGTTTGTCGGTCTTCCCGCCTTGGCGGCCGACCGCGACGGCGATGGACTAAAAGACGCGGATGAGGCTTTGCTAGCCACTGACCCATCAAACCCTGATAGTGACGGCGACGGAATCACTGATGGAGTGGAGTACTTCGAGCTGTTCACCGATCCGCTGAATGCGGACAGCGACAACGACGGAGTGCCCGATGGGGAAGATGCCTTCCCTCAGTCACTTGACTATCGTGATCTCTACGACGTCAGCACGGTCAGTACGAACCTGCAAGAAGAGGAAGGGGGCGAGAAACTCGTTCAGCAAGTTGTCGTCAAAGTCGGTGATGTAATTGCTATCGATTGGACCGCCCACCTGCGGGATTTTGCCCTTGTCGGAGCGGAAATTGAGATGAGTCGCGATTTTATCGATCCCACCGCCCACGATTGGACCGCTCCGGGACATTACATCATCGACGAGGATACGCAGATGGCGGAGATCGTTCTCCCAACATCCGAGGGAGTATTCCGGGGCGAGATCCCTTGGCTGTCACCAGCAGTCACCCCGTCTGACTGGCCGTACTTCCTGCTCTCAAAGAAACTTCAAGTTGGCCAAACCTATCAGTTTTATGTCTTCTCGCACGAACTCCTTGCTTGGGGGGAGTACCCATTCTTCACCGTGACAGCTGAGGTGCGTGACGTCGAAACGCTCCCCATCGACCTAGAAGTGGGGCGCCGCGAATACGAGGTCTACACCGTCGAGTCAGTTTGGAAGCACATTCCCTTCTCCGATCCTTATTTTCGCCTCTTTTTCGGGGAAAGTCCAAGCATGACGGTTCGGGCCTATTTCACCGTCGATCACAACGTCCTGTTACGCTACCGGACGCCGTACTTTCGAGTAACGCCGGTGAAATCCGTCGGATTCTCCGACTTCTTTGTGCAGCGGTAGCAACCACGGCGTAGAGGTGCGCGGTCGAAGAAATGCGTGCAGGAATCTGGCGCTTCACTCGTCTATCTACGTTCGAAGGGATGCAATCCTGTCGGATAGAACAAATCGCATGAGGAGGCAGCCAGGCTACCGCCTACCGCAATGCGACCCCTAGAAAGTACGGCCAGATAACCAAGCCAACGATGGCCTGCCACCATAATACCTTTGCGAATGCAAGGGTGAACAACCACCCGGCAAACCAAAAGCCTCCCGCCAGACTCCCACCACGCGCCTTGTTTCCCACCACGATCAAGCCTCCTCTCTGGTTTACGTGAATGTACCATAATGTGAGTCTCGAGTACAATCGCTCTTCCTTCTGGGCCTAGGAGCCAATCTCCCCGAACCATGGTCAGAAGGTAAGTAGCCCTGGAAACTTCGTAGGCGCTTAACTCTGCAAGGTAAGCACGGTCTATTGCCTTGTCATGCTAGCGCTTGCTGACACCGTCGAACAACTGAATCGGGCATCACCGCTGGGAGCGTGTCGGTGAACGTGTCCCTCATTCCCTCTTGACTCGGAAATCACTACTCGCTCACTGGGTTCTCGACCCACACTGTGAAGACAACCTTGCCGCTCTCATCGGCAATCATATGGGTCTGCTCCGCCGAACGGGCGATAACGGCCTTAAGGGTGAGGTTGTGAGGTGCGGGTATGGATCTCGCTACGAACCATCTATCTTCGCCTCAATGGTAACCCATGCACGTCAATGCGATTTCCTCTGCCAAGCATGTAGATACACTTGTGTTGGCAGCGCGTGAATCACGGCTCCGGTGCGACCTCCACGAGGTTCTGGCATCTAACCCGAAGGTAAGGGGATGGCCGACTCTCGCATCGTATATCATGTCCTTGAGAGTTGGCAGTTCTCGACCGATAGCGCGACAATGAAACGAAGTGGCACTGCTGCCACGCATGACGTCCGTGATACGTTTATCAAGATATCATCGTCACCAGTGGGTGCGAAAGACCGGATTTGCCACTCAAAGCCGCTCCAAAGCGCTGTTGAGAAGGAGCTTTCGCTTTTTGTCAATCGTATTTTACCAAGCGGGTGCCGGTACCTGAGTTCTGCATTCGGTCCCCCGGGTTCCAT
>CAZBSW010000101.1:831-7017 GCA_964494835.1 uncultured Thermotogae bacterium | reverse complement strand
GGTCCGCAGTACGCGGTCCGCCGTCAGAAGCCTGTGGTTCGGGGTGCGCGGTTCGGGGTGCGCGGTTCGGGGTGCGCGGTTCGGGGCCAACAGACCTGCTACCCCAATACTCGGCGCCGATGGCTTGGGCGGCGTCTTCGACGACGGCCAGATTGAACTCCCGTGCGATAGCGAGAATCTCGTCCATATTGGCCGTCTGCCCATACAAATGAACGGGGATGATGGCTCGCGTCTCCGCCGCGAGCTTGGAGTTGCGTAGCAACTCCTTGAGATACTCGGGATCGATGCTGAATGTCTTCGGATCGATGTCACAGAAGACCGGTGTTGCTCCTACGTTGTAGACCACGCCAGCGGTAGCAAAGAAAGTGAAGCTGGGAAGAACGACCTTGTCTCCTGGACCGACGCCTAACGCTCGTAGCGACAGCAACAGTGCATCCGTCCCACTTGCAACACCGATCGCATGCTTTACACCACAGTAATTCGCAGCCTTATCCTCGAACTCCCGCACATACGGCCCAAGCACGTACTTACCGGAATGAAGCACCCCCAATACAGCAGCATCCATCTCCTCACGGATCGATTCGTACTGGCGAGTTAGGTCAAGAATCGGAACGTTCATTCAGCCTCCCTTTCGGCTTGTGGCTCGTGGTATGTAGCCTGTGGTCCTATAGCACACAGTCTGTGGCGTGCGAGCATGTGCCCTGTGGCGTGTGGGAATATTATGATTCGTCATCTCGTTTCCTCTGGTAGGCAATGAAACTAGAGACCTGGCGACAGAGTCCGCTCGCCAGTTCTCGCAGGCGTGCTACGTCTCCGTTATTGATGTAGCCTAGCTGTTTAGCAACTATGCACAGTGTATCCAGTTCGTAGAGCGATCCCAACGCGATCTGAGCAAACCTCGCGACTTCGCGTGTCGTGCCGCGGCCGACTCCTTCTGCCAGATTCGCCGGAACTGACACTGCAGCCCTTCGCACCTGACTTGTTAGTCCGAAGGTCTCTTCACGCGGCCAGGCTTTCGTGGCCTCATAGATTTCCTCGACCAGAGCCACTCCGCGTTTCCAGATCTCTAGGTTCTCCACGCTATCGGGCATCTTCTCTCCACAAGCAACTTGCCACAAGCTACAGGCGGCAAGCCGCTTCTTCCCAGTTAGTCACTCGCCGGCTTTACCGTCTCGCCATCCTTCCGATATCGTCGTGAACAGGCGGAACATGTCGCCTCACCTCGCTCGAAGGCCAGTGCCGCTCCACATGCGCAGGCCCACCCGTGGATACGTGCCGGATTGCCGTATGCTACAGCGAAGGCCGGGATATCCTTGGTTACAACGGCTCCGGCACCAATGAAGGCATAATCGCCGATGCTGTGCCCGCAGATGATTGTGGCGTTGGCACCGATGGTTACGCCGCACCCAACGTGGGTTTTCAAATATCTTGAAGCATCGGTGGGAAACCGCGACCGTGGGCGATCGACATTTGTGAACACACAGCTTGGTCCGCAGAAGACATCATCTTCCAAGACGACACCTTCATAGACAGAAACATTGTTCTGTATCCTAACGTTATTCCCAACGGTTACGTTCGGCCCTACAAGGACGTTCTGTCCCAAGGAGCAGTCCCGGCCGAGTGTCGTCCCTCGCATAATGTGCGAGAAATGCCAGATCTTTGTCCCCTCACCGATCTTTACTCCCTCATCCACATACGATGACTCGTGAACGTAGTACTTCGCCATTCTATTCCTCCCCGCGGATCATCCGCCTCCACGGTTCATCGAGATCTGCGCTCTCTCTAGTACACGCACCACGCGTAACCCGTCTCTCCCATCACTTAGCGGTGGCTCTCCTGTTTCAATACTGGAAAGAAATGTTGTAGCCACTTTCAGCAAGGGTTCGCCTGTATCCACGTGGATCGCATGGGTTTCCCCACCGACCGCGGTGAACGTATCACCCTTCTTCTCCGCTCGCTTGGCATGGAGAACGAGCTTCTCTTGTGCAATATCATCGTACACGGCCATTGCCTGATCGCCTACGACGGTGAGGCGCCGAGTCTTCACCGGGTCGAGCCAGCTCACGTGCACATGTCCCACTGCGCCAGAGGGAAAGCGGAGGACGAGGTGAGAAATGTCCTCAATCCTCGGCTGGAGATACGCTGCTCCGTATGCTGAGATTTCCGACGGCTCCTCGTCCAGTAGATACAGGATTACCGAGATGTCATGTGGAGCGAGGCTCCATAGGGCGTTCTCTTCGCTCCTGATCACCCCCAGATTGAGGCGCTGGCTCGTCAGATGGAAGAGACTCCCCAGCGTTCCCTCTTCAACAAGCTGCTTCAAGGCGGTCACGGCCGGATGATATTCCAGCAGGTGATCGACCATCAGAATCCGGCCTTGTCCTTCAGCCAAACATACAAGTCCTTCCGCCTGTTTGGAAGTAGTGGTAAGTGGCTTTTCTACAAGAACGTGCCGCCCAGCGAGGAGGGCCTCTTTAGCTATGGCATAATGTGTCACCACGGGCGTAGCGATGACTACTCCGTCGACATCAGCAAATACAGGATCGGGAGAAACTACGATGCCCGGATAACTAGCAACCATCGCCTTGCGTCGGGACTCGTTAGGGTCACAGACGACGACGTTCTCATTTCCTAAGAGCTCACAGAAGACGCGAACATGGTTCTTCCCCCAGTTTCCCGCTCCCAGGATGGCTATGCGCACGCTACCCCACCCCCAAGCGGAGGATGTGATCGCCTTTGACTCCTAGTGTGGCATTGCGTAGATCGAACACCAGGCGTGCGTGCTTCACAATATCAGCATAGTCAACGGTTGTGTGCGCCGTTGTAATCACGACAAGGTCCACATCCCGCAGTGTCGCTGCACCAAGAGAGACGCTCTCCTTCCTGCGTCCCGCAAGATCGAGCGCAGGCACGTAGGGATCATGGTACGAAACAACCGCCCCTCGTTGCGTAAGGAGGCGGGCAATCTTGAGCGCCGGGGACTCTCTTACATCGTCGATGTCTCGCTTGTACGCCACACCGAGGAGGAGTACCTTTGCACCCTTTAATGCTACTCCATGATCGTTGAGGAACTCCGTTGCTCGCTCCACGACATGGTACGGCATGAGGTCATTGATCTCTCCTGCCAACTCGATGAACCGGGTCGAGAAGTCGAACTCGCGAGCCTTCCAAGATAGGTAGAACGGATCAAGCGGAATGCAATGCCCGCCGAGCCCTGGCCCTGGGTAGAACGGCATGAACCCGAACGGCTTGGTCTTCGCTGCTTCGATGACTTCCCAAATGTCGATCCCCATCCGCTCACACAGAAGTGCGAGCTCGTTGATCATCGAGATATTCACAATGCGGAAGATGTTCTCCAAGAGCTTTGTCATCTCCGCCACTCGAGGAGACGAAACCCGGCACACCTCTCCATCAAGGATTTGCTCGTAGAGGGTCGCAGCCATCTCCGTACAGGCCGGAGTTACACCACCAACTACCTTGGGGGTATTCTTCGTTCTGTATTCGGCGTTCCCCGGATCCACGCGCTCCGGCGAAAACGCGAGAAAGACGTCTTTGCCGACTGTAAGTCCCTTCGATTCGATCCGTGGCTGGATGACTTCCTGCGTTGTGCCAGGGTAGGTCGTGCTTTCGAGAACCACAAGCTGGTCGGCATGCACGTAGGGCAGCGATTGATCCACTACGTACTCGATGTAGCTCGTGTCGGGCTGTTTATTCTTGTCAAGCGGCGTGGGGACGCAGATTGTGAGAACATCGGCTTCGCGCAACACGTCGAACTCCTCTACTGCACGGAGTCTCCCCTGGCGGACTACGTCTTGAAGATCCGCAGGAACAACATCACCGATGTAGTTCTCTCCCCGGTTGACCTTCGAAACACGCTCCGGGTTCCGATCAATACCGACAACGGTGAAACCTGCCTTTGCCTTCTCCACTGCCAACGGGAGGCCAACATAGCCCAGCCCAACAACTGTCACCGTTGCTGTCTGTGCCTTGATGCGTTCTAGAAGACTCATTGCTATCACCCTTCAGGACACGCACTCCTGCTTTGCATGGCATTCTCACCGATTTTCATCGTTGCCGCAACATGAGGAAGTTAACTACATCACGCCAGAAGCAGAAAAAGCTGTATGCCACCAGCCTCTAGCGAAGGGGACTGTCCCCTTTTTTGCCCATTGTCCGATCGGAAACCTTGGCCATGTTCCGGAACTGTGTGTTTGAGCTTAGTAGCTCGTCGTATTTCCCTTGCGCCACGATGCGGCCGTCGTCCACTACGTAGACCACGTCGCAGTCCTTCACCGTGGTCAATCGATGAGCAATGATGATCAGCGTCTTCACTTTTGCCACATTTGCGATTGCTTGGAATACGCCCTCTTCGGTGGCTCCGTCGAGCGCACTCGTCGCTTCGTCGAGTACGAGCACCGCCGGATCGTGATACAGGGCGCGTGCGATCCCAATCCTCTGTCGCTCTCCCCCACTGAGGCGAACGCCCCGCTCGCCCACCGCGGTCTGATAGCCCTCCGGAAGAGATGTGACGATGAAGTCATGGATATTGGCGATTCGCGCTGCGCACTCCACCGCGTTTATATCAATCTGCGCATCGGAAACCCCCAACGCGATGTTACGGGCAACGCTATCGTCGGTCAGATAGATCTCCTGCGGAACGTATCCCAGACTCCTCTGCCATCGCGTCAAGTTTTCGTCGGTGATCTCCATCCCGTCTACGTAGATGCATCCGCTGGCAGGACGGAGCAGTCCAAGGATCAGATCGACGGTGGTTGTCTTGCCAGCACCGGTCCTGCCAGCAAACCCTACTGATGTGCCGGCGTTGATGGCGAGGTTGAGACCATCGATAGCAGGTAGTCCCGCACCGGGATATCGAAATGTCACATTGCGGAGCTCAAGCGTCTGGTGAAACGGCAACGGCTCTATATGTAGATCAACGGGTGTCTCAGTGATTGCATTTTCTTCAAGGGCCTCATACAGGATATCGAGCGCGGGGGCGTTGAACTTGACCTGCGCTGCGCCGGAGAAGAACACCTGCAACGCGGGCATCAGCCGATACCCGGCAAATGCGTATAGTCCGACAAGCGGCAGCACCTGCCCGAGATTTCGATGCATACCGAGCAGGTACAAGACAACAACCATGATACCGCCAAACGCGATCGTTTCCATGGCATATCGAGGGAGGCTCGAAATAAGAGCTGCACTCGCCATTCGGTCCGAGTATCGAAAAGACTGCTTGGAATAACGCTCAATGAACACCTTGTCCCTTCCCAGCAGCTTCAACAGCTTGATCCCCCCAAAGGCCTCATTTGCAACCTTGAACCTTTCCTTGTTTGCCTCTACTTGTTCTTTACCGATTCGCGACAGTTTCCTGCGCACAAAGAAGTAGATCACGCCGTAGGCACTACCGAGCGCTACTGTCATGATTAGCGCGAGAACCGGATTGATGGCCAACAGGAGCGCCATGATGAAGAAGATCACAAACCCTTTGGCCAGTGTCTGCATGCCCGGGATTGCAACTCCATTCACGACCTGTTGGGTCACCATCAAGATGTTCCGGCCAAGTTCAGCCGTGTTCTGGTTGAGAAAGAACACATATGGGCGATGAAGGTAGCTCGCCAAGAGTCGCCGCGAAAGGCTGTGGTTCCGCATCCAACTGAACCGCAGCATCGCCCATGTTGCCAGGGCGGCAACGCCGTTACTCAACACGAGGACTCCTAGTACTATGAACCCCAAGAAGAGAAGGAACCAATTGACGCTTGTGAAGCCAAGAGTGGTGAAAATCCAGTGCAGAATAGCATTATCTTGTACCGCAGAAGGATTCGCGACAAGGGTCAGGAACGGCACGACCGACGCGATACCAGCGACCTCAACGAGTGCATTGAGGACCACCGTTCCGAATACCAGAATGAGATTTCGCCGTTCACGCGGATTCAACAGCTTGAACAGCTTGCGAATCATGGCGATCATGCCAACCCTACCTCCCCCTTACGTAAACATGTTACGACGATATCCACCCATTGACCACCCAAAAAGGGGACAGGCTACTTTTTTCGCTGCGCCCAAGCGCTCTTCACGATCTCGTCCAGGTCCGTGAATCGCGGACGCCAACCAAGGACTTGTTTGATCCTTGCCGGGTCGGCGATCAGACGCGGCGGATCGCCAGCGCGCCGTTCACCCTTCATC
>CAZBSW010000101.1:0-821 GCA_964494835.1 uncultured Thermotogae bacterium | reverse complement strand
TCATCACCGCTATGTGGCGGCCGGTAACGTGGCGGCAGACATCGATGACCTCACAGACCGATGCCCCTTTACCGGTTCCAACATTATAAGCGGCGCTCTCTCCCCCTTCGACAAGTGCATTCAGGGAGAGGACGTGCGCACTGGTAAGATCGCTCACGTGTACATAGTCGCGAATGCAGGTGCCATCAGGGGTATCGTAATCGGTCCCGAAGATGGTCACGTTGCTTCTCTTCTCAAGCGCAACATCGAGTACTATGGGGATAAGATGGGTCTCGGGATCATGGTTCTCACCGAGTCTCCCTTCGGGATCACAACCAGCGGCATTGAAGTAGCGAAGCGCGATGTAGCTCAGGTCGTAGGCTTGGGCGTAGTCGGTCATCACTTGTTCCATTATCCACTTACTGCGCCCGTACGGACTCTTCGGCCGTTTTGGATGATATTCCGGTATGGGAATTGTTTCCGGATCGCCGTACACAGCCGCGCTGGATGAGAAGATGAGCTTGCTCACGTTATGCCTGCGCATCGCACGCAGCAGATTGAGCGTACCTGCCACGTTGTTCTCGTAGTAGCGTTGCGGATTCTTGACCGAGTCACCGACACTCGCCAGCGCGGCAAAGTGCATTACCGCATCGATCGGATACGCGGTGAAGACACGTTCCAACGCCACATCATCGAGCAGATTGGCTTCAACAAAGTGATCGGTAAGGATCGCGTCCCGATTCCCCTGCACAAGATTGTCGAGCACAACGACATCGTGTCCCTGACGCAGAAGCTCCTGCACGCAATGGCTCCCCACATACCCCGCGCCACCAGTAACAAGT
>CAZBSW010000100.1:0-7028 GCA_964494835.1 uncultured Thermotogae bacterium | reverse complement strand
ATCCGGACGTCGCCCACACTCACCCTTAAGCTACCGCGGATTACGACTCATTCATCGCCTCATGTTCGAAGAGAAGGGCATCCTATTCCGACCCATGCGTGCCTTGGCCCGTGTCGTCGATGGATCATTGGTCGAACACTTGTTTGGACGCATTGAGCAAATGATGAAGCTCTGTACGAATGACTGTATGCACTGCGGCGATTGCGCACTGTTCGATACGGCTTTCATCTGCCCCATGAGCCAGTGCCCCAAAGGTCAGCGCAACGGCCCATGCGGTGGAAGCATGAACGGTTGGTGTGAGGTTTATCCCGAAGAAAAGGAGTGCATTTACGTGCGCGCCTATCGGCGACTTAAGCACTACAGAGAGGAAGAAACGCTCAAGCAGAGGCAGGTTCCGCCGGTGGACTACGATCTGCGCCAAACCTCATCGTGGCTTAATTTCTACATGGGACGTGACCACACTGCCAAACGGCTGGGAATCGTTCGGCCCAAGAAAAGTGCCGGGGAATAGGCAGAGCACTCTCGGGGGATGCGGAGTTCCTACGCTCACAAACGGGCGGCGTGACGGACCGTGTCTTCTTGACAAGATAATTCTTCCGGCCTAAGCTTTGGGCGTATTGGGAGATAGGGAGGCATTTGATGCGGATACGTGACTTTGCCAGAATTACCCGGGCTCCCTTTTTCAGTGCCACCATCGTTCCAGTTCTTCTTGGCACAGCGGTCGCCTGGTACGAGGGAAGTATCCATTGGGACCTGTTCATGGCGGTTCTGGTTGGGACCGTTGCCATTAACGCCGCGTTCGATATGAGCAACGACTACTTCGATCACCGCTCGGGAACCGATGCAGCGAACCGAAACCTTACCCCGTTCAGCGGCGGCAGTCGAACGATCCAGGACGGTATCCTGAAGCCGAAAACCGTGCTTCTGGCTGCTCTCGCGTTCTATGCGGTCGGCATCGGGATCGGCGTGTACCTCGCGGCGACCAGAGGCTGGACGATTCTCGTCCTTGGGGGGATCGGGGTCTTCTTGGCATTCTTCCACAACGCCCCTCCGCTCAACCTCTACAGACGTTTTCCCGGGGCCGGAGAACTCGCTGTCGGGGTCGGCTGCGGACCGATCACGGTGCTGGGTGCCTACTTCGTGCAGACCCAAAGGCTAACGCTTGAGGCGTTCTATGTGTCGCTGCCGGTGGCGCTTCTGATCACGGCCTTGCTTTACATCAACGAGTTCCACGACGTGGAAGCTGACCGCACCGTTGGAAAGAAGACCCTGCCGGTTGTGCTTGGACGCGGGCGCGCGGTGTGGGGCTACGCCGTGCTTGTCTTAGCCTCTTACGTGGCAATACTGACTGCTGTCAGCGCACGCGTTCTGCCGCTGACAATGCTGCTGGGATTGCTTCCGCTACCGCTTGCATTCCGGGCGATCCGCGGAGCATACCGCCATCACAGTGATACACCGAAGCTAATCCCGGTGAGCGCGGCGACAATCCAGATCCACCTTATCACCGGACTGCTTCTGTGTATCGGGTATGTCGTGGTCGGCCTTCTCTAATGATCATCGAAACGAGCAGCAGTCTTGAATGTGCGCTGGGGCAGGTTGAGGGAATACTTCGTGATCTTACGTCGAGCGACGTCGTACTGCTGAAGCGAGCTAGCTCGCATATTCTGAGTGCAGGGGGAAAACGGCTTCGTCCCCGCGTGTTCTTCTTGTCGTTCGACGCTGCGGGTGGTACTGATCTGTCAGTCGTTGCGCCTGTTGCAGCGGCTCTGGAACTGATTCATACAGCGTCGCTTGTTCATGACGACATCAACGATCACAGCGAAATGCGGCGTGGCCGTGCAACGATCAACGCCCGATGGGGGGACACATTGGCTCTTCTCACGGGCGATTTCATTTTCCTCAAAGTGCTTGACCTCACAGCAGGGTTCGATGCAGACGTGATACGCGTGCTGTCACGGACCTGCGCCGCGTTGGTTGAAGGAGAGACACTTCAGACCGCCGCTCAGAGTGACGGTCAACTTACCGAGGCGGATTACCTGGAGGTCGTGAGACGGAAGACCGCGTCTTTGTTCTCGGCCTGTGCCGAACTCGGTGCCATTGTCGCTGGAGCATCTTTGGAGGTGCAGGCTGCACTGAGGGACTACGGCTACAATTTCGGCGTCGCATTCCAGCTGAGGGATGATGTGCTCGATCTTGTCGGGAGTAGTCAACGCCTGGGGAAGCCGGTGGTGCGGGATCTAGATCAAGAGAAAATGAGTCTCGCGATGCTGCACGCCGCATCGAAGTCCGAGAGGGCGCGTGAGATACTCATGAGCAAGGATCGGACTTCGATCCTCGACCTCCTTGAAAGCACAGGAGCGCTCGATTACGCGAACCAGCGAACGAGGGAGTACTTGGACATGGCCAAGGAGCAGCTGGCTGTATTGGCACCATCAGCTGCGCGAGATACACTATGTGCATTGACGCAGCTTGCATTGAACAGGGAGGAGTAGGCGGAAACCAGCGAGGCGCGATGGATCCTCTGTTTCCGAAGAATGGCTGATAGGGGGACGTGATGAGCGGATTGCGAAATCTGGGCAGGCAGTTTGGGGAGCGCCACGCGTGGAAGTTCCGACGACTCGTGTTCTGGGGAGCGATCGTGGTTGTCGGTGCAGTCGTTATTGTTACCGCAGCGTTCTACTTCGACAAAGTCACGGAAGGGGATTGGTTCTGCGGCGAGCTGTGCCACCCCAACCGGCCGCAGGGAATTGCGCATGAGGAGTCGCCTCATGCGAGTGTCGAGTGCGGCACTTGCCACGTCGGCCCCGGACTGTGGCCGAAGGTCGAGGCAAAGATTCTCGGGGTGGGAGAGCTAGTCAAGCTGATTGGCAATACGTATGAACGGCCGATCGAGCTCCCGGTTGAGCGTTTGAAGCCGGCCAAAGTCATCTGCGAGCAGTGCCATTGGGCGGAGACGGAGTATCCCGAGCGGACGCATCTGATCAGCAGCTTCGCCGAGGACGAGCAGAACGCCGAAACGCAGACAGTTCTGTCGGTCTATATCGGCAGTTCCAATCCAACCGGAGCGGCCGGCGCCCATTGGCACGTGGAGAACACAGTCTTGTACGCAAGCACCGATGATCTGCATCAGGGCATCCCGTGGGTCGCGGTCGAAAAGGATGACGGAACCCTGGTGGAGTACATCGACAAAGGATCCGATCTCTCCGTGAACGAACTGCAAGCCCTCCCTCGGGAAAAGATGGATTGTCTCGACTGCCATAACCGTGCTGCGCACCAATTCCGCAACCCAGAAGTGGTGCTGAATGAGGCTCTGGCCGATGGTCGGATTAGCGCGAAGCTTCCGTTTGTCAAACGAGAGGCCATGGCCCTGCTGTCGGGCTCGTATGCCTCCCAAAAGGAAGGAATCGAGCGAATGGCCGATCTGGCCGATTTCTATCGAACCGAGTATTCGTCGATCTACGAGTCGATCGACTCGGACGTCGAGAGTGCGGTCGCGGTGCTCAAAGAAATCTACCGTACGACCGTCTTTCCCGAGATGAACCTCACCTGGGATGTCTACGACGACAACTTGGGACACAGCCAGTCTCCCGGATGTTTCCGATGTCATGATGGAAAACACGTGGGACCAGCAGGCGATTCGATCCCGCACGATTGCACGACGTGTCATTCTCTGCCGGCTTCGCCGCCAGTTCAGGCGACGGCATCTACTTCCGCGCCGACAAGCTCCGCCGGACAGCCGGTGTCCGCGGAACACGTTGTACCGGCGATTCCCCATACGCTGGAAGGCCGTGATCAGTGCCTGATGTGTCATGCGGCCGGGCCGCTGGCCGTTCCTAAGTCCCACGAGGGAATCGCTGTCGAAGCCTGCACGACGTGCCATGGAGCCGGTGAATCCTGACGCAGCGCTGCAACAGCCCAGGTGGAAGAGGCAAGCCAAACGTGACCGCAAGTCTGCGAAGAGGCGTTTCCGCAACCTTCACGGATTGGCGGACAAGAACCGACTATGAACGAAAAACTGAGATTGACACTTGATACCCACTTGTGGTAAGCTGTCTGGTAGCGAGATCTTAGGCCTCCGTGCTCGCCGGAGGCTGTGTTGCAGAAAAAACTGAAGACAAGGAGGTAACCGACGTAACAGAGAACTATAAACTATAGTAGAAACTAGTGGTGCAGTACAGGCTAGCCTAATCATTCTGGGAGGTATGAAGTATGGCTAAGATGAAGCTTGCGATACTGTTGGCTGCGATCCTGTGCCTCGGGGCGTTCATCGCAGTTGCAGAATCACCGCAAGAAGCTTGGGCGGGTTCAGCACACGCGGACGCCGACTCGCCAGCGTTCACACATTGGGATGGAGCCGATCCCCCGCTCGTACCGACGAGCTGCGCTAGGTGTCACTCCGGCGCAGGTTTCATTGATTTCATCGGCGGAGATGGGACCGAAGCTGGCGTGGTCGATAATCCGGCCAAGCCCGGGGTGATCACCTGCGATACCTGCCACAACGATGCCGTCAAGGCGCTCAACACCGTGACGTTCCCGTCCGGCGCTGTCGTTGATGTGTCCCCTGAAGAGGCGCCATGCTCTGAGTGCCATCAGGGACGTGAGTACGGTGGCGCTGTTGACAAGGCAGTGGCTGGATTCGGACCGGACGAAGTGATGCCCGATCAGGGCTTTATTAACGTCCACTACGCAGCATCCGCTGCGACACACCAGGGAAGCGTCTCCGGAATCGGATACCAATACGCAGGCAAAACCTATGTCGGGAAATTCCCTCACGCGCCGGGAATGGATGTGTGTGCGGGCTGCCATGACCAGCACTCACTCCAACTGAAGCTCGAAGCATGCGTTTGCCACGGCTCCGTCACGGATCCGGCCACCATCCGCATGGGCGCACCTGACTATGATGGCGATGGGGATACGTCAGAAGGCGTTAAGGGTGAGATTGACACGCTCTATGACGTGCTATACGCGGCGATTCAGGCCTACGCGGCCAACGCCGGAGCGCCGATCGCCTACGACGCCAACTCTTATCCGTACTGGATGAATGACACCAACGGAAACGGGGTAGTCGATGAAGGCGAAGCAGGACGTGCAAATGCTTACACGAGTTTCACCCCCCGCCTGCTCAAGGCGGCGTACAACCTTCATTTGGTGACCAAGGAAGCGGGTATCTACGCTCATAACCCGGAATACGCTGTTCAGCTCTTGATTGACAGTATCGCCGATCTGGGTGGTGACGTGAGCGCCTATACCAGACCGTAAAACGATACGAGACTCTTACGAGTCTTTCTCAAGGCGGGGTGCATTGCGCCCCGCTCTTCTTTTGTGCGTTTGACTTGTCTCCGATTTTTCTTCTCTCACCGCACGTCAGTGATCACTAGATGGGTTACCCGCGAGGTAGCGGGCGGAACGTCTGACGACAAATGATGTACCGAACAGAGAACATCAGGTTTTTGCGTTTGACTTGCATCTCGTACTCATGATATATTAGAGACGGCACGGGCCGGATGGTCGACTTGCGAGCGTGATCGTCGGCCGAGGTACGGGAAACAGAAGTCAACAGGTGTGGGGAATCGGACAACGTGAATGCTCGATTCGATGTTGAGCGCCGGGGCGAAAGACGAACTTGGCAACCGGGTTGCTGGATGATCGGTCGAGGCGCGCATGCTCCTCGTCAAGGAGGTACGGCGTGAAGAACCGTGGGGTGCTGCTTTTTCTGATGTGTTTGGCCCTTGTGCTTGGCGTCACGATGCCGTGTGCTGCGAATGATGGCCCCGAAGTGCCATTCGCGGCTCAGTGGGCATCATCCGGCCATGCAGACAAGACGGCCGAATCCTTTAATCACTGGAACGAGGACGATCCTGCAGAAGTCTCGAGCAGCTGTGCCAAGTGCCACAGCACGTACGGCTACTTGGACTTCTTGGGCGTAGATGGGACAGAGGCCGGAGTGGTTGACTCCAACGCACCGATCGGCTCAACGGTCGAGTGCGTTGCCTGTCACAATGAGGCAACTCTTGTCCTCGACAGCGTGGTAATGCCGTCTGGCGCCACGTTGACCGACTTGGGCGACGAGGCGCGGTGCATGCTGTGTCACCAGGGTCGTGAATCCACCGTGAGCGTGGACGCGAGGATTGCGTCCGCAGGCGTCGGGGATGACGTGGTGAGTGCCGATCTAGGTTTCCGCAATGTCCACTACTTCGCTGCCGCGGCCACCAAGTACGGGACGCTCGCTGAGGGCGGTTATCAATATGCCGGCAAGACCTACGACGCTGACTTCGCTCACGTGGCAGGTTTCGACACCTGTATCAGTTGCCACGACCCGCACACGCTCGAGGTCCGGATCGATGAGTGCGGCACCTGTCACACAGGCGTCGTCGGGGTGGAGGACTTGAAGAACGAGCGCATGAAAGGCTCGCTTGTCGATTACGACGGTGACGGCGATGTCACTGAAGGGGTCTACTACGAGATCGAGGGTCTGCGAGCGATTCTTTATTCAGCCATCCAGGCCTACTCGGGAGAATTCACTGGTGGAGTGGTTGTCTACGATGGAAGCAGCTACCCATACTGGTTTGACGAGTCCGGGGAACGATACGGCTCGTGGACGCCGCGATTGGTGCAGGCGACTTACAACTACCAGTTCTCCGTCAAGGATCCTGGGGCATTCGCTCACGGCGGGAAATACGTCATCCAACTCCTCTACGATTCGATCGAGGATTTGAACGAGGCTCTTTCGGCGCCCGTCGACATGACGGCGCTTCATCGAGACGATGCCGGCCACTTCGCAGGCTCGGAAGAGGCGTTCCGTCATTGGGACGAGGCTGGCGAGGTTCAGGCGTCGTGCTCTCGTTGCCACAGCGCGACCGGCCTGCCTTTCTACCTGAGACTGGGTGTCGAGCAAGCAGAGCCGCTGTCGGATGGACTGCTCTGCTCGACGTGCCACGATTCGATGCCCGCGTTCACAGTTCGCGAACCTGCTTCCGTTCAGTTCCCGAGCGGCGCCGTCGTCGACAGTGGCGACCCGACTTCTAACC
>CAZBSW010000099.1:0-7125 GCA_964494835.1 uncultured Thermotogae bacterium | reverse complement strand
ATGACTACAGCGCGCCAGCTCAATCGCCGCTCAATCTCACATACGGCGCCTCCGAGCAGAAGCAGATATGGCACCTTGACGGGACGAGTCACAAGATATATCGGTTGAATCCTCCCGATCTGCAGATGTACGACTCCTACGGGCAGAGCTACTTCAAGGCTACTTCGCCGCAGGTAGCGAACGTCCCGTTCCTGCGCAAGCCACAGGGACTTGATTGGACCTCGGAGACGAATACCGCTGGCTATCTATGGTATCTAGAAGGGGAGACTCGCCTGCTGTACAAGATCAGGATCATCCCCGGCTATGACATCATGTCGAACACTCAGCTCCAAATCGTGGGCGATCCGGTGAGCGTTTCCGTGACCTCTGCCGCGGCGATCGACATGTATGACGGGATGTTATGGGTAGTAGACGTGAATACGCATTCTATTATCCAGATCGACCCAGACACCGGCGTGCCTACGGGAGAAACGATCACAGGCTTCCCCGGCGCAGCGACGGCCGGACTGGAGATTCAGCATTGACTACCACCAGGCCGGGATCGTCCCCTCGCCGGCAACAGTTGCACAGGGGAAAAGTTCATCTGTGGTACCATCGCCGATTACGGCGATAGAAAGCTCTACAGGGAGCTCAAAGGCATCAAAGCTGATCCCTAGACCAGTACCGGCAAAGCCGTCGGGCGGGTAGATGCCGACCCACCACTGCAGGCCGAAGCGCCAGATCTTTGCCTTGCCAGAGAGGGTGAGCGTCGTCTCATCCGCAGACAGAGAAAGATCAACGGCAACGCGCAGACCCGTGGCAGAGTGCAATGCCACTCCACCGCGGATACGGGACGGTAGAGATCCGCCGAACAGAACCGATGAGATGTTTGCAACTCCCAACCCGAGCGTCAATCCTCCCGCTTGGAAGAGCGTGCCGGCAATGAGGGAGAGCCCTCCCTGCTCGGCGAATGAGTATGATAACGTCAGGCCGAGGCGCGCAGTTGAGGAGACAGGAAGGGCAAACGTCAAGTATGTCTGGTTCCCGTCGGGATCACTCACAATGTCCCAGGCGACGGCGGGGCTGCTGAGGGCGACGATCGATACTCCCGCGCGGACGATCGATCCATCGGCAAATAGACGGACACACGCCGCTCCATGCACACCCGGACCGTCGACGACGCCGGCGGGATTCCACAGCGGAGCAAGTGGGCCGGTGGCAATCGCTGCTCCCGAGATTCCCAGATCTGCTCCAGCGGGGATGGTAAGGGCGTAGAGGGCGAAGTTGCCGAAAACGGAGCTACCGAAAAAGATGGCGATAGCCAGCAAGGTACAAAGTATCAACAGCTGGTGTGTTCCTGTCATGGTGACACGATGTGAAACGCCTCGATGCAGTCAGCCTCTGGATCGAGTGAACGGGACGACAGATTGGCATACTGGATTTCAAGTCCGGGTATGAACGCCTCAATCGTCTTTGCAACCCCTTCCATAAACGCGCGTTTGTGAATCGCGCATACATCTCTGTGCTGCACGCCGCTTTGCTTCTGTGCAACCGGCGACGGGCAGAAGACTTGGTTCTCGGTCTTGAACGATACGGTTTCTCCCTCTTGCTGGAAGATCGGTTGATTACCCCCGCGTCGGGCAAAAAAGGTCTTGAGAAGCATGAGCAGGCTTCCACTGGGATCGGTGCGCAGTACTTGCCGGGAAAGTCGCCCTTCTTTGATCAGGGATAAGAAGAGGTCGTAGCCGCTCTCGAATCCGCAGGCGAAGTAATATCTGCGCACGGCGGCATATGCCGCCTCACCGAATTCGTCGATCAAGCGCTTGATGTCCTGGTACTCTTCCAGCCGCACCTCGCAGCTGAGATTATCATCCGTCCGTACACGCTCGTTCATCGTTCGTCTCCCTGTATACGATAGCAAACACGTCCAGTCTGAGCAACCGTGGACCCCTGTTGTTGTCCGATGCCGATGTAATTTACAATACAGAAAAGATGAGAAGAGAGACAGCAGACATCATTCTGACACGTGCGGTCTTCCCCACCTTGCCTGATGCCGATACACTGGCGATAGCGGGAGGGAGGATAGCCGCAGTCGGTCGGCAAGAGGAGGTCGCCGCCGCGGTCGGTGATGGGCGTGTGCTCAATCTTTCAGGTAAGACTGTCCTTCCGGGGTTCATCGATGCGCACACTCATCTATTGCAGACCGGCCTCGCGCTTATCGGCCAGCGGATCGATCTATACGGTCTTACCCGCGAGGCAACGTTGGCGCGGCTTTCAGAAGTGGCGCGATCACGGGAGAGGGATGAGTGGATCGTTGCTCGTGGTTGGGATGAGAGTCAATGGGAGGAGCGTAAGTATCTCAACCGTGCCGACCTCGATCGCGTCACCGGTTCACATCCGCTTGTCGCCGTACGCTTGGACGGGCACCTGGTGACGGTGAATACCGCCGCGTTGGGGCGTATTCCTGAATCGGTCGATCGAACGGGGATCGATGTAGCTAATGGGATCCTGATCGAGAGAGCAGCTTTTTCCTTCCTACAGGAGCTTGCTCCGAGTGAAACGGTGCTTGTCGAGGCGTTGCGAGCGGCGGTGGCCCATGCAAATCGGATGGGGGTCACGTCGGTGCACGTGATGCTGCCGCGAGAGCAGATGCGGCCGTTTATGAATACACGTGCCGTACTTCCACTGCGCGTCACTCTTTACCCTGAAGTTCCGGCGCTCGATTCGTTGAGCGAACTCGGTATCGACAGCGGATTCGGCGATCACTGGCTGCGGATCGGTGGGGTCAAGCTGTTCGCCGATGGATCGATCGGAGCGGGGAACGCCGCTGTCAGTGAACCGTACGCCGATTCAGGTGGGATTGGAGAACTCAACTACAGCGACGCTGAGCTCGTCTCCATATTGGAGAAGGCAGAAGAGGCGGGTCTGCAAACGGCCATACATGCCATCGGGGATCGGGCAATCGAGCAGGTCCTCGCAGCGCATGTTGCTGTAAAGACGTCTCCCGCGCTTCGTCATCGCATCGAGCACTTCGAGCTTGCGAGCGATGAAGATATAGAACGCGCGCGCGATCTCGGCATTGCCATCTCCATGCAACCGAACTTCGTCATGAATTGGGCCGGTGAGGGGAAGATGTATGACAAGAGACTTGGTTCGCTTCGCATGCACCGCGTCGACCCCCATCGCTTCGTTCTCGACAGCGGGTTGTTGTTGGCATTCGGGTCCGACAGTATGCCGATGTCGCCTTTATTCGGAGTGCACGCGGCTGTGAATGCGCCGTATGCGAGTGAACGGTTGGCCATCCATGAGGCTCTCTCATGTTATACCGCGGCCGGTGCTTGTCTCTCGCATGAAGAGGAAGACAAAGGAATGATCGCGGTAGGGATGCTTGCGGATCTTGTCGTCCTCGACCGCGATCTACGCGAAGACACGACGCGAATCGACGAGTGTCGGGTTGGGATGACTCTTGTAAATGGAGAGATTGTATATCAGCGAGGGGATGAAATATGCGAATAGGCCTGTTTTCCGATGCCTACCTCCCGGAGATCAGTGGCGTGACGACAACAGTAAACTGGTTGAAGGACGAGCTAGAAAGGCTGGGACACGTGGTCTATGTCTATGTGCCGCAGTATGGAAATGTGGATACGCCCGAAGAGGGCGTGTTCCGATTTCACTCGGGAAGGTTCGCATTCCACAAGGCAAGCCGGGTTGCGCTTCCTTATAGCAGGGCGGCGACAAAGAGCTTCAAGGATTTGGATATAGTGCATAGTCACACACCGTTCTCCATGGGGCTGGTTGCTGTCGGTGCAGCAACGCGATACCGGATACCCCATGTTCACACCTATCACACACATCTCATGGAAGATAGGCGTTATCTTCCGCGTCCGTTGCGGCCGCGCGAGCGGGAGACAGGGAAGCTGATTGCCGCTTTTTGTAATCGATGCACGGCGATCACCGCGCCGTCCACACCGTTCAAGAAGGAACTTCTCCAATACGGGGTGCGTCGGCCGATCTATGTATTTCCGTTTGGGGTCAAGTTGGGGCTATTCCAACAGCCGCCGGTGTGGGATCCGCGTGCCGAGCTGAATGTTCCAGCAGAAGCGCGAGTGTTCTTGTATGCGGGACGGCTGGCGATGGAAAAGAATCTTCCATTTTTGTTGCGCGCGTTTGCACAGATGCGCGCACGGGACAAAACTGCGCTTCTCATGATGGCAGGTGACGGCCCCCGGCGTGAGCAGCTCCAACAGCAGGTACGCGAAATGGGATTAGAAGAGTCGGTTCGTTTCACAGGGTTCCTCGATCATCCACGACTTATCGATCTGTACAAGATGGCCGATCTGTTCTTGTTTGCCTCCAAGACTGAGACGCAAGGGTTGGTTCTGGTCGAGGCGATGGCCGGCGGGACGCCAGCGGTGGCAATCGGTGAGATGGGAGTGTTGGATGTTGTTAGGGACGGAGAAAACGGGATTCTCGTTCCTGAGGACGAGGAGGAGTTTGCTCGCGCGGCGCTTGCACTTGCGTCGGATGAGGTACGCTATTCCGAATTGAGACAAGGGGCGTTGAAAACGGCGGAAGAGCTATCAACTCAACATTCTACGCGGCGGTTGCTCGAAGTATTCGATGAATGTCTGATAGGCAAACAGGTCTAGCATCACTGGAGACAAGTGTTGTGAGCGACCTACTGCAAGATGGTCGGCCGGATCGCAAGACGATAAAGCTAGATTGAATGAGTGTTTCGTTCGTTTCAGCCGAAGTGACTTCGTTTGCCAAGGCCGGAGGAGCTGCCGATGTTGCCGCGGCACTTTCGCATGCGCTGAATGAACTTGGTGTCGATGTACGAGTGGTGGTGTCCAGATACAGAGGTGTAGCGACGCTAAGTGAGGTTTGCCGCCTCTCTGTCCCAGTGGAAGACAAGGAAGTGGAAGGAGCCGTCTATCAGGGGCTGCTTCCAGAGAGCGGCGTTCCTGTTTGGTACCTGAATAACGATCACTACTTCAACCGCTCACAGTTACACGGAGAATAGGGCGGCGATTATCCCGACGTCCTGAAGCGGTTGTATTCCTCCCGAGGGGCGCTGTTGCAATGCGAATGGCTTGATTAGCGACCGGACGCAATCCACGCCAACGATTGGCACACCGCCCTCATCCCCGCCTATCTGGATGCTGGGATCGGTCCGAAAAGCGCAGGCAGCGTTCTCCCCATCCATAACCTCTCCTATCAGCGGATCTTTGCCTGGGAGCGGGTGTCTGTCACTGGGCGCGAAAGCGCTATAGCGGAGTCTTTCCATCGGGACAATGAGTTGAATCCATTGCAGGGAGGCATCCTTCAGGCAGATCTCTTGACTGCTGTATCCCCTTCTTACGACGCCGTAATCCTTATGCCATCTTGCTTTGAGCCATGTGGGCTAAACCAGCTGCGCTACGGTACTGTCCCCGATGGCGCGTGCCACCGGTGGCCTGCGTGATACTGTCTTCGAGCATGACACGGCGTGGCGTTCGGAAACGGCTTCGTGTTCACGGACTACACCCCGGAAGCGATGCTTAATATGTTGCAGTCTGCGGTTGCCCTATACCGCGGTGATCCTAAAGAATGGCCAATGTTGCAAGAACGGGGGATGAAAGAGGAACATTCTCGGGGGCATCAGCGCAACTATCTCTCGCTTTACGAGCGCCTCGCATAGGGATAGCCGAAAACTGGGACTGCCTGCAGAGGTGGAATCCCTCCCCGGCGAGTGCGGATGATGCTCCTTACTTTCGAGGATAAGGCCTTGAATCTGCCATTGGAGGAAAGTGCTGAGCTTGCTTGCCGCCGTGTAATGGAAGAATGATCTCTTCCGCGAGGTGGTACGCGGACGGCTAGTTGGGTGTTTCCAACTCGCGCAAGTAGCGAGCTGCTTCTTCCGGCGGCATCGGATTGATGTAGAACCCCGTGCCCCATTCGAAACCTGCCATCGTGGTCAACCGCGGGATAATCGCCACTCGCCAGTGATAGTCATACTGCAACGTTGTCCAATAGCTCGGTTTTCCCGGACGGGGGACGGGGTTAGGCGAGTTATGGAACACGATATTGTACGGCGGATCTCCCAACAAGGTTTTCAGACGGAACATGGTCCTCCTGAGGATACGGGCAAATTCCCATCGCTGTTCTTGTGGTATCTCGGTGAACTCGTGTGCGTGTTTCCGTGGATAGATGGAAATCTCGAATGGGAAGAGCGAGTCATAGGGCGCGAAGGCGACAAAATCATCTGTTGTCTCGATGATCCGCTCTCCACACGCGAGTTCCGTAAGCATCACGTCACAGAATAGGCAGCGCTCCTTAAGCTCATAATAGTCGCGTGCCGTCTGCAGAAGGTTATGTACCTTCAACGGTACGACGGGAGTGGCGATGATCTGGGAATGGGGATGGGTGAGGGTTGCACCAGCTCTCTTCCCATGGTTCTTGAACAAGAGAACGTACCGATACCAAGCGTTTTTCATCAGCTCCTGCAACCGCAGCGCGTAGGTATCGACGATCATCTTTACATGCTCGACCGAAAGGTCCGAGATCCCTTTGTAGTGTCTCGGAGTCTCGATCACCACTTCGTGTGTTCCAACACCGTTCATGCGATCGTAGAAGCCAGCGATTGCGGTGCGCCCCATTTCCGGGTACTCATGCATGGCCGGGAACATATTCGGCACCACACGCACCTGCCATGTCCCATCCTCTCCGGTTGTACGGTATATCTCCGGTGGTGTCTGCGTTTCGTTTCCCGGGCAGAACGGGCAATTGTCTGGCTGCTGCTCGTTCTTATCCTTGGTATCGGAAAGGAAATCAGACGGGCGCTTTCCTCGCTCGGGGGCGACGATCACCCAGCGATTGGTGATCGGTCCTCGTCTCAGTTCAGACACGGTGATCACGATTGCCGAACTGGGCAGGGCATGACCTGACCTTGTCGATCAGCTTGAGCCAGTCGAGGAGGAGTCTCGGCAGGAGGAAATGCTCCTGGACGTGGACACGGCCCCGGGTGCCGAGATCCCTCTGGAGTTCCTCGTCGTTTATCAGGCGTATGACCCGCTCAGCGGCGGTGTCGTAGTCCCCAGGATCGACAAGATAGCCGGTCTGCCCGTCGATGACTTGTAGCGGGATCCCGCCGACACGGGTGGCAAC